>CAMPYB010000010.1 GCA_946998115.1 uncultured Actinomyces sp.
CTTTTTCACTGCCAAGAAATGGCATTGTAGGTGTTATTGGACCGAATGGTGTTGGTAAGACAACATTGTTTAAAACAATTGTTGGTTTAGAACCTCTTGACAGTGGCGAATTGACTGTAGGAGATACAGTTAAACTATCTTATGTTGATCAAGGACGTGAAGGTATCGATCCAGACAAAACGCTTTGGGAAGTTGTTTCAGATGGATTAGATTATATTCAAGTTGGTCAAGTTGAAATGCCGTCACGTGCATATGTTTCAGCTTTTGGCTTCAAAGGTGCTGATCAACAAAAACTTGCAGGAGTTCTTTCAGGTGGAGAAAGAAATAGATTAAATTTAGCTTTGACACTAAAACAAGGAGGCAATTTATTACTACTTGATGAGCCTACAAATGATTTAGATGTTGAAACTTTGTCTTCACTTGAAAATGCTTTATTAAATTTCCCAGGTTGTGCAGTAGTAATTACACACGATAGATGGTTCCTTGATAGAGTAGCAACGCATATTTTAGCTTATGAAGGTGATGATGAAAATCCTGCTAAATGGTATTGGTTTGAAGGTAACTTTGAAAGTTATGAAAAAAATAAAATTGAACGTTTAGGTGTAGAAGCTGCTAAACCGCATAGAGTTACTCATCGTAAATTGACAAGAGATTAATATAGTTACATATTGAACATTTAATGACTAAAGGTATTTGTATGAAAAAAATTGCTGGTATTATTCCTGAAAAAGATATGGATAAGAGCGTACGTATTCAAGACGATTTATTCAAATATGTTAATGGTACATGGCTTATTGAACATCAAATTAGTCCTGATCGTAGCAGGGAAGGAGTCTTCACTATTCTTTTAGATAAAAGTGAAAATGATATTCATGAGATAATAAAAGATACGGTGAAAAAAGTGAATGACGGCTTCAAAGATGAAAAAAGTAAAAAGATTGCTTTGATATATAGTAAATTTATGGATGAAGAAGCTGTTAATAAGCATGGCGTTTGTGCATTAGAAAAATTAATTAATGAGATTAAAACTTCGCAGACTAAAAAAGATTTAATAAAATTAATGGCTAAAAATAGTATTTTAGGTGTATCTTCATTATTTAATTTCGATGTAGAAAACGATTTAAATAATCCTGAAAAAAATATATTATTCATGGGACAAGGCGGACTTGGTCTACCTGATGAATCTTTCTATACACAAGAACATTACAAACCTATATGTAAAAAGTATGTTGAGCATATTTCAAACATGTTGAGATTATATGGTTTAGAAGATAAGTCTAAGGAAATATTTTTATTTGAAGAAAAAATAGCTAAATGCCATTGGGATGCAGTTAAACTGCGTCAAGCAGAACTGATGAATAATCCAATGACTTGGGATAATTTTATTTCTAATATGAAAAATTTCCCTTGGGAAGAGTGGAAAGAAAATTTAGGTGTTACATATGAAGCTTTTAAAAATATAATATGTACAACGCCTTCTTTTTTCACTGATGTAGTAAAAGTATATGAACAAGAAAATGTTGAAATAATTAAATTGTGGCTTTGTTGGAATGTTTTACATTCTTATGCCCCATATTTATCCAAAGAGTATGTTGATGAAAATTTCAATTTTTATGGAAAAATTTTATCCGGCACAGATCAAATAAGACCACGTTGGAAGAGAGCAGTAGCATTAGTCGAAAGTTGTGTGCCTGATTTATTGGGGAAAAAATATGTTGAAAAACATTTTCCCGAGGAAAATAAAAATAAAATGGAAGAACTGGTTAATAATCTTTTAGAAGCATATCGTGTTTCTATAGAAAATTTAGACTGGATGACTGATGAAACTAAAAGAAAAGCATTAGAAAAGTTAGAAACTTTTAGCTATAAAATTGGTTACCAAAATAAGTGGAAAGATTATAAGGACCTTGTTTTAGATGATGTTTCTTTAATTGAGATTATTCAACGATGCACAAAATATGAATGTGAATATATATTTTCACAAGCGGGGAAAGAGATTGATAAAGATAAATGGCATATGACGCCACAAACTGTAAATGCTTATTATCATCCTATGATGAATGAAATAGTATTTCCAGCAGCGATTTTACAACCGCCATTTTTCGATATGAATGCTGATGATGCAACTAACTATGGTGCTATTGGCGCGGTTATTGGCCATGAGATAGGACATGGTTTTGATGATCAAGGTTCTAAATATGATTGTAATGGTGCTTTAAATAATTGGTGGAAACAAGAAGATAGAGATAAATTTGAAGCAAAAGCTGATAAACTTGTTCAACAATATAGTGCATGTGTACCAATGCAGTTAAAAGATATGAAAGATGCAGATAAAAATTATCATGTAAATGGCCAGCTTACACTTGGAGAAAACATAGGTGATTTAGGTGGTTTATCTATTGCTTTGAAAGCTTATAAGATAGCTCAAAAGAAAAAAAATATAGACCCCAAACTTGAAATAATAGATGGCTTTAATGGAATTCAACGCATATTTTTATCTTGGGCTAATATTTGGAAAGGTAAAAATAGGAAAGAAGATGCAATAAAATTATTGTCAATTGATCCACATTCACCTAACGAATTCAGATGTAATCAGATTGTTAAAAATATTGATGAATTTGTTAATGAATTTAAAGTAAAAGATACAGATAAACTTTGGATTTCACCTGAAGATCGAGTGAAAATTTGGTAATGTATCTAATATTTATAGATAAAGAATAGAATAGAAAAGAAAACAAAATGCCTGGACAAAATTTAACATTACAAGAAGCTGAGAAAAGATCATCACAAATAGATGTAGAATCATATAATATAACATTAGATTTAACTCAAGGTGATGAAGTATTTTCTTCTAAAACAATTATTAAATTTAATAGTAAAACTACAGAACCAACATTTATTGATTTAATCGCAAAAAATGTTAAATCAGTAATTTTAAATGGTGAGAATCTTGATATTGAATGTTACAAGGATAGTAGAATACATTTAGATAAAATTTTGAAAAAAAATGAAGTAATAATTGATGCAAATTGTTTTTATATGCATACAGGTGAAGGTTTGCATAGATTTGTTGATAAAGCAGATAATCAAGCATATGTTTATACACAATTTGAAGTAGCTGATTGTCGACGCATGTTTGCAGTATTTGAACAACCAGATATTAAATCTAAATTTACTTTTACAGTGACAACACCTAAAAATTGGGTAGCTTTTTCAAACAGCTCGACTCCTGAACCAGTTGAAAACGAAAAATCTCACACATTTAATTTTGAGCAGACGCAGAAAATATCTTCTTATATAACTGCTTTAGTAGCAGGTCCTTATAAAGGGAAAACTGGAGAATTAACATCATCAGATGGAAGAAGAATACCTTTAGGCGTTTATTGTCGTGCATCAATGGTAGAGTATTTAGATGCTGATGAAATAATGGATATAACAAAAATTGGTTTTAAATTTTATGAACAAATTTTTTCAACACCTTATCCGTTTGATAAATATGATCAAATATTTGTTCCAGAATTTAACAATGGTGCAATGGAAAATGCTGGATGTGTAACATATCGTGATGAATATATATTTAGATCTAAACCAATTGAAGCTAAGGTTGAAAGACGAGCAATAACAATTTTACATGAATTGGCACATATGTGGTTTGGTGATCTAGTTACGATGAAATGGTGGAATGATTTATGGTTAAATGAGTCATTTGCTGAATTTATGTGTACATTATGCGCAGATGAAGCCACAAGATGGAATTCATGGACAACTTTTAATAGTATGGAAAAAAATTGGGCATATCGTCAGGATCAACTACCATCTACACATCCTATAGCTGCAAATATTAGAGATCTAGAAGATGTAGAAGTAAATTTTGATGGTATAACTTATGCAAAAGGTGCATCAGTTCTTAGACAACTTGTAGCATATGTTGGACGTGAACAATTTTTTGAAGGAATTAGAGTTTATTTTAATAAATATAAATGGAAAAATACAAAATTATCGGATTTACTCTATGAGCTAGAAAAAACTTCGGGACGCGATCTTTCTAATTGGACTAAAGTATGGTTAGAAGAAAGTGGCGTAAATTTGATGAAACCAATCTTTAAAACAGATGCTGAAGATAATATATTATCATTTATTATAAAGCAGGAAGCGTTTTCTAAAGGATCATCGATTAGACCACATAGATTAGTAGTGTCTGGATATAATCTTGTTAATGACAAAATGGAAAAAACAATTAGAGTAGAACTAGATGTAAAAGATGAAAATACAGAAATTGTTGATTTTGTTGGTAAAAAGCGTCCAGATATAGTCTTAATAAATGATGAAGATTTAACATATTCAAAAGTTCGTA
The DNA here is from genome assembly GCA_946998115.1 of uncultured Actinomyces sp. Classification (GTDB taxonomy): domain Bacteria; phylum Actinomycetota; class Actinomycetes; order Actinomycetales; family Actinomycetaceae; genus ZJ293. The sequence continues at coordinate 4,355 of CAMPYB010000010.1, forward strand.
TGGATAATAAATCTTTAGATTTTGCAATAAAAAATATTGATAAATTTACTCAAACGTTGCCTAGAACATTAATTTTAGCTAACGCTTGGGACATGTTACGTGATGGTGAATTTAAGCCTACTAATTATGTAAAATTAGCAATGCTTGCTTTAGAAGTTGAAACAGATTCATCAGCAGTTCGTATGTTACTAAATCAAATTAATGCTTGTTTATATAATTACATGGCTGTTGAAAATCGTGACATTTTGCAAAATGAAGTATTTGAATTCTTAAAAAATAAAGTTCAAATTAGTAAAAATAAACCAGATTTTCAGTTGCAATGTGTAAGAAGTTTAACGAGTATTGCTCAAAATAAAAAACAATATGATTTCTTATATGAGTTGCTAAATGAAAAAACACATATTGATGGTGTAATTATAGATCATGATTTACGTTGGCAACTAGTTATAGCTTTATCAGAAGGTGGATATATTGATGCCAATGATATTAAAACTGAGTTGAATAATGATAACACTGTTACAGGTAATCAAAATGCTCAATGTGCATTAGCATCTATACCTACATCAGAATCAAAAACTGCTGTTTGGAATAGAATTATGAATGATTATTCAATACCTAATGATACATTAAATTCTATGATGGACGGATTTGTAAATGTTACAGATAGATCACTTATTGTTTCATATTATGATGAATATTTTGAAAAGCTAGAAGAAATATGGGAAAACAGGACAGTTGCAGTTGCTTGTTCTATTATAGAAACTCTCTTTCCAATAATGCTTACTGGTATGGGATTGTCTTGTGATCCTATACAGTGTGCTGAAAAATGGTTGAACGATAAAAAACAAGCTGCACCTGCTCTGCGAAGAGTAATTATAGAGTGCCTAGATGACGCAAAGCGTGTACAAATAGCGCAGAAACTTGATAGAGAGAAATAAAATCTGTTAAAAAATTCGAGTGACTACTTGTTTAGCCACTCGAATTTTATATTATCAGAATAAAAATTTTAGAATAGTTTAACTCACAATGTGTTTTATGAAAATTGCAATTTATGCATCAATATGTAATTGTGGATCAACTATTAAATCATCATTTTTAGCTTTATCACTGCTGTCTAGACATTTTGCTGGAACTCCAACTGCGACTTTTCCTGCTGGAATTGCTTTGGTAACTACCGCATTAGCTCCAATTTTACAATCATCACCAATTGTAATTGGACCTAATATTTTCGCTCCAGCACCAATCATCACGCGATTACCTACAGTTGGATGTCTTTTACCTTTAACCATAGCTACTCCGCCTAAAGTAACACCGTGAAATATGACACAATCTTTACCAACAACAGCAGTTTCACCAATGACAACTCCAGTTGCATGATCAATAAATAGTCTTTCACCTAATTTAGCGCCTGGGTGAATATCAACACCAGTTTTACTTCTAGCTATTTGTGAAATTATCCTAGCAGATAATTTTGCACCTTTATTCCATAAAAAATTAGCTATGCGATGTGCCCAAACAGCGTGCACTCCCGGATATGTCAATGCAACTTCTAAAAAATTTCGAGCGGCTGGGTCTGCATTTTTAGCTGCTTGTAAATCACCATACATTAGGCTAAAAATATCACGAAAAGTAGATTTTTTTGTATTATACTTTGTTTTTTTAATTCTATGTCTAATTGTTTTTTTATTCATAATTTTCTCTCAACCATAATTATAGAATTATTGTAATGTGATCTAGTTATCAAATAATCCGTCAACGGATAAATATCTTTGGCCAGTGTCAGGAAAAATAGTTACTATATTTTTATTAGGATATAGAGAAGCCATTTGTAAAGAACCAGCATATGCTGCGCCCGAAGAAATACCTACAAGTAATCCAAAATTTCTTGCTAAGAAACGTGTTTTTTCAATAGCTACTTCATCTTTAACAGTAATTATTTCGTCAATAATATTTGTGTCTAAAATATCAGGAATAAAATTAGCGCCAATGCCTTGGATTTTATGCGGACCAGATTTGCCATTAGTAAGCAGAGGAGAACTAGCAGGTTCAATTCCAACAATCTTAATATTTGGATTTTTGGATTTCATGTAACGAGCTATGCCAGTTATCGTGCCACCAGTGCCGAATCCAGCAACAAAAATATCTGTACCACCAATATTCTTCATATCATTTTCAATTTCTATTGCAGTAGTTTCGTAATGAGCAAGCGAATTTGCTTCATTAACAAATTGAGAAGCTAAAATTGAATTTTTAGTTATAGAAGCTAGATATTTTGCCTTTTCAACAGCGCCACGCATACCTTCACTTGCAGGTGTTAGCACGAGTTCAGCACCGTAAGCTTGTATAATTTTGCGTCTTTCAACACTCATAGATTCAGGCATTACAATAACTACTTTAAAACCTAAAGACGCACCAACCATAGCTAAAGAAACACCAGTATTGCCACTTGTGCCTTCAAAAATAGTTCCGCCATCTTTTAAAGCACCAGATTGTATGGCTTTTTTGATGATGTAGTATCCAGCGCGATCTTTCACTGAAGATCCAGGATTAAACATTTCTAATTTTGCAAATATATTAGCACCGGAAGTATTTCCTAAATTAAAAAGAGGAGTTGAACCAATTAAATCACTAACTTTTGAATAAATCATGACTATCCTTACTATCTTTAAAAACAAAAAAAATATAAATTAATAACTTTATAACGGACACACAAATTCATAAAAGAAAAACAGGAATTGTGTATCCTAAATACATGATGGTGAACAGGACTTTATGGATTTAAACAAACTAGTTAAAATTAGTAAAGATACAATAAATGAAATTTTGATAATTTTTGATTTCATTTGTGTCCCACTTTCATATACCATTCATTTAAAGGATAATACTGAAATATTTTTTTTTCAATATTATATTTGAGCATATGAGTGCACAATTATATATAAAATTTAAAAAATAAATAAATTTTCAGACTTTCAGAATATAAAATTGTTTAAATAGTAGAGCCATATCATATTGTAATAAAATATAAATTTATTGGTTTGCTATTTTGAATAAGAAATATAAGAATGTGTAAGTCAAATATTTTATAAAATTGTACAAATATATTCTAAATATTGAAATAATGAATGATTTTAAATAGAATTTTCATATTTATCAAATAAAATACTTTTGTCGACAGGTATTTCTACGCTATCAACAGTATAAAGATCTAATATTACTTTTTTTTGCAAAATATTAGATAAATACTCTTTCGTATCAATTAATTGTTTATTAGGTATTCGTAGTAAAAATTGTGCATAATTTTCTTTAAAAAATACATCATAGACATTAATATTTTTTCCATAAATATCTGAATTAATTTTTCCAAAATTGTCCATTCCTACTTTTAAAGAATAAACATTAGTTTTTACAATTTCTACTATTTTATTTTCAACAAAACATTCCGTGATTGCATCTTTAACACTTTTAGTATAAGCATTTACTAAACCACCCGTGCCTAGTTTTATGCCACCGAAATATCTTATAGTAATGAATAATATATTTTTTAAAGAGCTTCCTTTTAAAACCTCGAGCATAGGTTTTCCTGCAGTGCCACTGGGCTCACCATCATCGTTAGATCTAAATATTTCGATACCATTTTCAATTACATTAAAAGCAGTACAATAATGGCGGGCATCAGGATATTTTCTTTTAGCTAAAATAATTTTTTCACGAGCTTCGATTACAGAATTAACTCTATATACTTGTGTTATAAAACGAGATTTTTTTATATCAAAACTTGTTTCTACATATGATTCACTGTTTATTGAATACATTTTGTTCGCCTGAAATTATATTTTTTAGTATTCGCTCATATTCATATATACTGCAGGTATCAGTTGCTCCAACGCATGTAACATTGTGCGCACCGCTAATGTTTCCTAGTAAACAAGCATGTGGTAAATTTAGATTTACGCATAATCCTGCGATCATTGCTCCTGTGTGGAAATCGCCAGCTCCAATAGTATCAATTGCTTTTGCTTTGATAGAAGGTAAAGAAAAAAAGCGGTTTGTCTTATCTACGCAGTATGTGCTCTTGTTACCACGGCGAATAACAAGTTCAACATCATGTTTTTTAGCGTAATTTTTCAAATTTTCTTCATTTAAATTACCTATTAAAAATTCAGCTTCTTTTTCATTTAATGTGAAGATAATATTTTTTTTATTCAAGAGCATATCGATTGTTTTTTTAGATATATTGAAAATCATTGGCCCTAAATCTACTATAAATTTTCCAATTTTTATTGAAGAAATCCATCGTACTAAATCATTTTCTATAGCAATTTCATAACCGTTAACATATATTAAAGTGTTTTTATTCACAGTAAATTTATTTAAAGTTTCAAAATTGAAAATTGTTTCTGCTCCTTCAAAAGTGATAAAAGTTCTTTCTTTATCAGGAGTCACTAGTGCAATACAATGACCATTGTCGCGATCAGGAACATTAAGATTTATTGGCAAATCTAGTTTTATTAATTCTGATCTAACTTTATCAGCCCATTTTCCTTCGCCTACTGGCATAGCATTGATTACAGGTGTGTTAAAAGTATGCAATACTCTAGCTACATTTAATGCGCAACCACCAACTTGTTCTTCAATTATTGTTGCTGTAGCATCCATTCCTTTTTGGGGAATAGAATCTATTGTTGCAACTATATCACCGATACATCCGCCTATTAATAAAACTTTTAGGCATTGTTCTCCTCTTATTTTTTTTAAAGTTTCATCGGCTATTGTTTTTATAGTATTGCAATCCATCTTGTTATTTGCTTTCTATTTATATATTTTCCATACAGTTTGATTACGTAAAAATGAAAATGATATTAATCAATATAAATATCTTATAGCACATTATAGTAAAATACTTAGTTTAATAAATTATAATTTATTTATAATTTCATATTTCTTGAAGTGCTTATCTAACTTTTTTTATTTATATTTTTACGCAAAGTAAGTATTTTCATAGCATAATCTTTAAAATTAACATTATTTACTTTTTCTAATAATAATATATCTTTATTAGGGAAAATTTTACTTGTATGATTTGTGGCGCACATAGCTAAACTCATTGCTCCAATTGTGTCAGTATCTCCACCTAAATTAGCACTAATATGAGCTACTTTTATAGGATTATTTTGGCAATAATGTGCTATAGCAAAAGCTGCTGGAACACTATTATATGTTTGCATATCGCTACCAATTATTTCATAAATTTCTTGACTGAAATCTTCATCATTTTTTGTGAGAATAATGTTATTATTATCCAGTTTATCTAAAAATTTATTAGCTATTTCTATTGCTAATAGAATCCTGCGATATATAAAAGGCGAGAAAGTATTATGATATTTATTTTGCAAATATTGTGAAAAGTCTATGGTATTTTCAATGGTTTTATCCCAATTATTACCGTCTATTAAAGATGAAATAGTGTAAGCAATTGCTCCAGCGCCTGCAATAGCTACATCACTTTTATGTGTTGGAGCGCAAGATTTATATATATTTTTTTCAAAATCTTTAATGTTTTTTATGCTGTAAATCATGCCTATGGGGGATATGCGCATTGCGGCACCATTAGTTGTCCCTAAATTTTCAAGTTTATCAATTTCTTTTCCTTCTGATAGGGAAGTTAACGCTTTTTTTGAGCTAGGTCCTAGTATATTTTTTTCAAATGCATTTATTCTTTTTGCCCAGTCTAGTATATGCTCAGCTACTTTATATGAATTAATTTCGCCTTTTGATTCGATTATAGAGTCTAATAGAGCTAAAGCTTGACTTGTGTCATCTGTAAATTGTCCTGCTAAAAAACCGTTGGCAGCTGTATTTTCGGGAGGACCTGGTAAAAACATATTAATTTTTCCAAAAAATTCTTTTACTTTAGGTCTTGTCCACAGTTCGGATGGCATTCCAAAAGCATCTGCATATGCTTGTCCATATAAACTTGCTAATATTTTTTCATATTTTGTATTGTTTTCTATTTGCATTTATATCACTGCTCAGTTTTATAAAATTGTTTCGTCTCATTTTCAAATTATTAGTTTTGATATAGATTATACATGTAGATATAGATGCGAGTGTATATTGATAAATAGTTTATTGTAGTATTTGAATTGCTAATTTGATATTAGATTTTGTCGTATAGTTTTGTTTATAAAAATTATTGTGATTGTTTTTAAATATGTATTTTATGAGCAGTGCATCAACAGTTTATGAAGTGTCATGAGTATTACCATGAAATTTAAAATTTAAATTTATTAGCATTATAATAATGCTTTTTAGTTTGTATAAGAAAAACACAAACTAAAAAGCAAATGTGAAATATGTTATTATTACAATTTTTGTATGATTTATTGTAATGATTTTTTATAAGAATTTTAGTTATTTTTCGTATAATTCATCTATAACTTTTTCATAATTTTTCAAAATGACATTTCTTTTTATCTTCATAGAAGGTGTAAGCATGTCATTTTCAATTGTGAAATCGTTGATTAATATTTTATATTTTTTAATTGATTCAGCTCTAGAAACTGTTTTATTGACACGCTGAATTGCTTTATCAATAGAATCTAAAACAATGCTATTGTGCAATGCAGTTGACACGTCCATAAAAGGTAAACCTTTATTTTTTAACCATGCTGGTAACATTTCACGATCAATTGTAATAAGGCATGAAATAAAAGGTTTGCCGTCGCCAACTAGCATTGTTTGTGAAATAAGAGGATGAGCTCGTAAAGCATTTTCCATATAAGCAGGTGAAACGTTTTTTCCGCCAGCTGTGACTATAATATCTTTTTTTCTGCCTGTAATATAAAGAGAGCCTTCATCATCAATATATCCCAAATCACCTGTTTTAAACCAGCCATCTTTAATAGATTCTTCTGTAGCTTTCTTATTATTATAATAACCTTTAGTTATAGATATACCCTTAAGTAAGATTTCTCCTTCATCAGTAGTTTTACATTCTATACCTCTGATTATTTCACCTACAGAACCTATTTTTATGTTATTAGGTTTGTTGACTGATATTGGACCTAAGGATTCTGTTAATCCATATCCTTCTAAAATATTTATTTTAGCTCCATGGAAAAAATGGCCTAAGCGATCTCCTAGGGGAGCACCACCACTGATTACATATTCAGCATTTTCACCTAATAGATCTTTTATCTTTGAATAAACTAATCTATTAGCTATATGTTGTTTAATTGTTAGTTTTAGACTTGGTCCTTTATCAGTATATGTAGCTTTTGAATATTCAATAGCTACTTTTGTAGACCAGTGGAAAATTTTATTTTTAAAACCAGTAGCTTGCGCATCAGCCGTGTTATATATTTTTTCAAATACTCTAGGAACAGCTAAAATATATGAAGGTTTAAATGCGGCTAAATCTGAAATCAAATTTTTAGTATCTGATGTGTGAGCTAGAATACCAGGACCAGCAATAGTTAATACTTGGCAAAAACGTGCTAAAACATGTGCTAATGGAATGAAAAGCAATAGTCTAGTGCGTTTTTTATTTACTACATCTGAAAGCCAAGTTAACCCTGAAAGTGTTAGTGAAACAAAATTGTAATGAGTTAATATTGTTCCTTTTGGTTTTCCAGTGGTACCTGATGTATAAACAATTGTTGCAATATCGCTCATTTTTAACATGTCACATCGTTTTGTAACTTCTTGTCTTGGAACTAGTCTTCCTTGATCTATTAGTGATTCTAAATCGTGATTTTCTATGCAAAATACATTTTTTACTGTAGGTATTTTTGCTTCTATGCTTTTTACTAATCTATGCATAGAAGCATTTTCAGTAAATATTGCGCTTACACTTGAGTTGTTTGCTATCCATTCTATTTGATCAGCTGATGAAGTTTCATAAATTGGAACTACAATCAATCCTGCTGACCAACTAGCAAAATCTAGTAATGTCCATTCGTAACTAGTGTGACTCATTATAGAAATTTTATCTCCAGGCTGTAATCCTAATGAGATAAGACCTCGAGCTACAGAAGTAACTTCTTCACCAAACTCTGCGGCAGTTATTTTTTGCCAACTATTGCCTAAACCTAATTTTTTTTCAATAAGTATTCCATTTGGATTTTTACGTATTCTTCTATGTAGTAGCCATGGAATATTCATCCAATCCTGAGTTTTTGCAGGCTCTGGTGCTTTCCAATATGAAACTTGATTTACCACTATTTCACCAACTTCTTATTTTTTAGGCGTCTTTTGAGGAGGTTGTCCTAGAGTATATGATTTTACTTTGACTGTTTCAGCTTCATCGTCACAAATGATATGTATATCATTTTTAACGTTAGCGGCTAATTTCAAATCGTTTATTACTTTTTGAATTAATTCTTCAGTTTTTTTATTTGTAATTAAAGTTACTTCTAAAATAGGTGTTTTTTGTGACACTTTTTCATCAGATTTAATTTTACGTAGCGCTGTTAATGTTTGACTTGCTACATCTAATAGTTTTATGTCGCCTTCTACATTTTCTATTTCTTGTATGCTTGGCCACTTGGCATTGTGAATAGATGTGTCATTGTACCATGACCATACTTCTTCAGTTGCATAAGGCAAGAATGGAGCTAGAAGACGTATCAATATATCAATAGCAACAGATAGAGTAGCATGCGCAGACTTTATGGCTTGATTACTGAATAAATCATTATCACCGTAAGATCTGATTTTTACTAGTTCAATATAGTCATCACAAAATGTCCAGAAAAAGTTCTCTGCTAGCTCTAAAGCATATGTGTGATTATATTGTTCAAATGATTTTGTTGCTTCAATTACGATTTCTTTTAGTTTGCTAATTACTGCTTTATCTATTTCTTCCGTAATTAAAACTGTGTCATTTTCTAAATCGTTTTGTAATGAAAATGCGAACTTTGATGCATTTAAAATTTTTATGGCAAGCCTTCTTCCGATTTTCATTTGGCCTTCGTCAAATGTTGCATCTGTTCCAAGGCGTGCACATTCTGCCCAGTAGCGTACAGCATCTGCACCATGTTTTTCTATAAGTGGCATAGGCGTTACAACGTTACCTTTAGACTTTGACATTTTCTTTCTATCAGGATCTAAAATCCAACCTGATATAGCCGCATTTTCCCAAGGCAAAGCATCAAATTCTAAATGTGATCTAAGAACAGTTGTAAATAGCCATGTTCTAATAATATCTTGACCTTGTGGGCGCAAATCCATTGGATAAACATTTTTAAATAACTCGTTATCATGTAAATAACTTGATGCTATAAGTGGAGTAAGGGAAGATGTTGCCCATGTGTCCATAATATCGACTTCTCCGATAAAACCGCCTGCTTGTCCTCTTTGTGATTCGTTATATCCATCAGGAGTGTCTATGGAAGGATCTACAGGAAGGTTTTCTAATTTAGGAGTTAATATTTTGTTGTAATTTACGTGTCCTGTTTCATCTATTTCATACCAAACAGGAATAGGAACACCAAAGAATCGTTGTCTGGATACTAACCAATCTGAGTTTAAACCATTAATCCAATTTTCGTATCTTACTCGCATAAAATCAGGATGGAATTTTAATAATTTCCCTTTTTGTAGCAATAGTTCATTAAGCTGTTTAGATTGATTTTTTTGCACAAAAGGTTTTCCACCATTTTTTATATACCATTGACGTGATGTAACTATTTCTAGTGGTTTATCACCTTTTTCAAAAAAATTGGCTTTACGCATTGTCTTTTGAGGTTCGCCAATTAATTCGCCGGTTGTCTTTAAATTATTTACAATTATTTCGCGTGCAGAAAATACTGTTTTTCCAATTATTTGTTTATAGTATTCTTGTGCTTTTTCATTCTTAAGCCATTGTGGTTTTTGGTCAATAATTCTGCCGTTTTTAGCTATTATAGAACGAGTAGGAAGAGATAAATCTCTCCACCATTGTACGTCAGTCATATCACCAAAAGTACAACACATTGCTATACCAGCACCTTTATCTTTTTCAGCCAATGGATGTGAAAGAATAGGAATCTCTACATTAAATAGAGGCGAAAAAGCTTTTTTACCAAAAAGATGTTTAAATCGTTCATCATCAGGATGAGCAATTAATGCGCAACATGCAGGTAAAAGTTCTGGACGTGTTGTCTCAATATATATATCTGTATTATTTTCAAGATGAAAAGCAATTTTATGATAGTATCCAGGATAGTCACGTGCTTCTAGTTCTGCTTGTGCAACTGCTGTTTGGAATGTTATATCCCAAAGTCCTGGAGCATCATCGAGATATGCTTCATCTCTATGTAAGTTCTCAATAAAAGTGGTTTGAGCTATTTTTTGCGCTTTTTTACCTATAGTTTTGTACGTATAAGACCAATCGATTGACAAGCCTAATTTTCTCCAAAGTTGTTCAAATAACAGTTCATCTTCAGCGGTTAATTTTTCGCATAATTCAATGAAATTTTTACGAGAAATAGGTATCTGATCTGCGGCTTTTATTGATTTTCCTTCTCCGCCTTCAAAAGGAGGTTTGAAATCCGGGTCATATGGAAGTGATGCATCACAACGTACGCCATAGTAATTTTGCACTCTTCTTTCTGTAGGAAGACCATTGTCGTCCCATCCCATTGGGTAAAAAACATTTTTACCATTCATACGTTTGTATCGTGCAATTGTGTCTGTATGTGTGTATGAGAAAACGTGCCCAACATGTAATGAACCTGAGACTGTAGGAGGTGGGGTGTCTATTGAATATACTTCTTGTCTTTGTGTATCTTTGTTGAAAGAATACACTTTATTGTTTTCCCAAGAATTTCCCCATTTTTCTTCCAGATTATCTAAAGATGGTTTTTCAGGCATTTGTAATTTAGGCATCGTCTTTCCTTAGTTTTCTTTGTTTAATGTTTGATCTTTTTCAGTAGTTGCGGATACCGCTTTTATAATTGCATTCGATAATCCGTATTCTTCAGCTGCGAGCAATCCACTAATTGTAGTACCACCTGCAGTGCAAAGTTCATCTATCAATTGTCCCACGCTTAAACCATTTTTCAAGGCATCTTCAACTAAGATACTAGCACCTTTCACAGCATTAGATGATATTTTTAATGCAGTTTTTTTATCTATTCCATATTCGTTAGCTGCTTTTGCCATGCCTTCTATAAACATAAATGTGAAAGCTGGTGAGGATCCTGAAATTCCGACAAATGCGGAAAATTGTTTTTCATGTTCTAAAACAGTAGTTGTGCCGACTTGATTAAATATGTTTTGTACAATTTTTATTTGTTCATCATTTACTGTTTCAGAGCCAAAAAGTGCTGTTGTTGATATAGAAAGTCTTGCTCCGATATTGGGCATTACTCTAATTAAAGGATATGCGTTTGTATTATCTCCATATATTTTTTCTATACTTGTACCAGCAGCTATAGATACAACTATAGGTTTTTTATTTATTAAAACATGTTCTATTTCTTTAATTACTGAAGTTATAGCAAAAGGTTTTACAGCTAGTATAATTACATCGCATTTTTCAGCCAATTCAATATTAGTTTTACAAGGAGTGACTTTTAAATCATCGGCTATTTTTTCTGTTAATTCAAAATCATGAGTTGTTATATAAATGTTATCAGTAGGCATATACTGTTTTTTTAAAAGTCCTTTTAAAATTGCGCCACCCATTGCGCCACAACCTATGAAACCTAAAATCATATTTTATATCTGCTTCCTTGTATAAAATCACTAGCTTATAATATTATATGAGTTTTTTCATTACTCATATATTTTATTATTGAAAATCTGACTAATAAATAGTTTTTTGAAAAATGTGGAAAACTTTATTTACTGCTTAGTAATCCATATGAATATTATTTGTAAAATAAAGCATATGTTTTGATAATAATATAAATTTATAAAAATATATTTATAATATATATGACATGAGATATATAAATTGATTGTTTTTTATAAAAAAATCTTCCAAAAGATAAACACTTTTGGAAGATAATATGGTACCTCGGGTGGGATTCGAACCCACAACAAGCCGGGTTTGAGCCGACCGCCTCTACCAGTTGGGCTACCGAGGCAATACCAAAACAACGATTTATATATTATATTTATAAAAGTAAAATGTCAAAGTGTTTTTTTAAAAATATTAATAAAATAGGATAGATATGAGTAAAAAAAGTACACGCAGAGTGTTAGTAGCAGAAGATGAGGCACTAATTCGTCTGGATATTGTAGAAACCCTCAATGAAGCTGGTTTTGAAGTTGTAGCAGAAGTTTCTAATGGTGAAAGCGCCGTTCAGAAAGCTTTAGAGTTGGAACCTGATTTATGTGTTCTTGATGTAAAAATGCCGATAATGGATGGAATAACTGCTGCTGAAAAAATTCTCAAAGAAATATCTTGCGCAATTGTTATGCTTACAGCTTTTTCACAAACAGAGTTAGTTACAAGGGCTAAAGATGCCGGAGCAATGGCATATGTAGTTAAGCCATTTTCTCAATCTGATTTGTTGCCTGCTATTGAAATTGCGTTAAGTCGTCATCTGGAAATTGTGTCTCTTGAAAAAGAAATATCTGATTTGAATATGCGTTTTGAAACACGTAAAAAAGTTGAAATAGCAAAAGGTATATTAATGGACAAAATGGGACTTACAGAACCTGAATCTTTTCGTTGGATACAAAAAGTATCTATGGATAAACGCTTATCGATGCGTGAAGTTTCTGATGCTGTAATAAGTCAATTGTCAGAATAAAAAAGTGTAGTAGAATGTTACAGTAATAAAATACGTAAGTGGGATTTGCGATGTCTAAAGATAAAGAAACACTATTAGTAATAGATGGTCACTCTATGGCTTTTAGATCATTTTATGGTATAAAGCCTGACAATTTTCGTTTAGAATCCGGGCAATATACTAATGCTGTATATGGTTTTTTTTCAAGTTTATTATCACTTATAGATATAGAGCACCCCACATATTTAGCAGTAGCTTTTGACTATTCTAAAAACACTTTCAGAAAAGATGAATATCCTGAATATAAAGAAGGTAGAAAGCCTACACCCGAAGAATTTAAAGGGCAAATACAGCTAATTCAAAATCTGTTAGATTCTATGAATATAAAATGGTTTTGGACAGAAAAATATGAAGCTGATGATATAGTTGCAACTATAAGTCAGCTAGCAGTAGATTCTGGTAAAAAAGCAGTAGTTTTTTCGGGTGATAAGGATGTGTTGCAATTAGTGTCTAGTGAGGTGACAGTTCGCTATCCGAAAAATGGTCGTAGAACACCTATAGCGTATACTCCTAGTAAAGTTGAACGTGATTTTGGTGTACCTGCAAATGTATACCCAGATTTGGCGGCATTGACAGGTGAAAAAGCTGATAATTTGCCGAGCGTTCCTGGACTCGGTAGCAAAACAGCTTTATCTCTTATACAAAAATATGGTTCATTGGAGAATCTTTTTAAAAATCTGCATGAATTATCAGGAAGATATACACGAAATCTACCTGATTATGTAGATATAGTAAAAAGAAATAGACATTTAAATGAATTGGTGCGTAAAGTTCCATTACCTATAGAAAGTGTTGAAGATCTAAAAATTATAGGTATGGATAAAGAAAAAACAATAAAGTTCTTAGATCATATAAAATCTAACCGTTTGAAAATGAAAATACTTGATGCATATCCAGAGTGCGGTTTTGATAGTGTAGCTTCAATTGAAATTCAAAAACAAAATTGTACAACTGTTGAAGAGTTAATAAAATATTTTGAAAACAATGAAAGCAATCAGTACAGTATAACTTTAATCGGTGACAAAACAAATAAACCGTTTGTTATGTGTAATATGGTTTTATTTATTTCAAATGACAAATCTTGTATAAAAGTAGATTTACAACCAGATAAAAATAAATTTGCATATTTAAAAGCATTCTTTGCTGATGAAAAAATATGTAAAGTTTTCTTTGATTTTAAATCTATTTTGCATGCACTTAAACCGTTAGGATTCAATAATTTTAATAATGTTGATGATGTGCTATTGCAAGCATATTTATTAGATCCTGATAAAACTGAATATTTAATTGAGGATATTATACATACATATCTCGGATATAATTTAAAAAATAGTGGAGAAACTGAAAGTGCATTGTTTGATTTAGAAAGTAATCTTGCCTATTTTGAAATTACTAATTGTTTATTGAAATTGTCTAATATTTTAAAAAATATTTTAAAAGAACGTGAATTATTTGATATTTATAAAAATATAGAAATTCCTATAGCGGATATTTTATTTGAAATGGAAGATACTGGTATAAGTTTAGATAAGCAAAGGCTATATGAATTAGAAAAAGAATTTGCAAATAGTGTGCAAATGGCTGAAAGAATCGCGTATGAAGCAATAGGTAATAAAGAAATAAATCTATCTAGCCCAAAGCAATTACAAAAAGTATTATTTGAAGACTTAAAAATGCAACCTACTAAAAAAACTAAAAATGGAAATTATACTACTAATGCTGAAGCTTTAAAAGATTTATATATTCAAACTGGTCATGAATTTTTGGGAGCAGTAATTGAACATAGAAATTCAATAAAATTATTACAGATAGTAAAAGGGATAATTAAACAAGATTTTGGAGATAATAAAGTTCATACGTCATTTTTGCAAACCACTGCCGCAACAGGTCGTCTATCGTCTGCAAACCCAAATTTGCAAAATATTCCTGCACGTACAACAGATGGTAGTAAAATTCGTGAGGTTTTTGTTAAAAGTGATGGATATGAAGGATTGATGACTGCTGATTATTCTCAAATTGAAATGCGTATTATGGCGCATTTGTGTGGAGATGAGACTTTAATTAATGCTTTTAAAAGAGGCGATGACTTACATAAAGTTGCTGCAAGTATTGTATATGGAGTGCCAGTTGAAGATGTTACATCGCTTCAACGTTCTCATATAAAAGCAGTAACTTATGGATTAGTTTATGGTTTAAGTCCTTATGGATTGAGTAGACAGTTGTCTATAAGTGTTGGGCATGCTCATAAGCTTATGGATAAATATTTTCAGCAATTTGGTAGAGTTCGTGAATTTTTGAATGAACAAGTCGAAATAGCTACTAAAAGAGGGTATACGCAAACTATTTTTGGGCGTAAAAGGTATATGCCCGATCTTGATTCAAGTAATTACAATAGACGTGAAGCGGCTAGACGCGCAGCTTTAAATGCTCCAATTCAAGGTAGTGCTGCAGATATAATTAAAGTTGCAATGATTAAAGTTGTCTCGAGAATGAAAGAAGAAGGGTTAAAGTCTAATTTGTTATTGCAAGTTCATGATGAGTTGATTTTTGATGTATATTTAGGTGAACGTGTTGAACTTGAAAAAATAGTTAAAGATTGTATGACGTCGGCGATTGCTTTGGATGTTCCGTTAGAAGTTGGAATTGGTTTTGGCGATAATTGGAGATATGCGGCACATTAAATATTTGTAAAATAATATAGTTATGCTTGTAAAATGTAGAAAAACTATTATATAGTTAGTTTGTATGCATGCGTATGAGCGTTGTTTTGTGTGCTTGCATATATTGTAATTGTTCCTACTATTTATTCTGGGGTTTTATTTAATGACCACCAATACTGACGGCGTAATCGCTGTAAATGATATCGGCACAAAAGAAGATTTAATTGCTGCCATTGATGAGACAATAAAGTATTTCAATGATGGAGATATTGTTGAAGGTACTATTGTAAAAGTTGATCGTGATGAAGTATTACTTGACATCGGCTATAAAACAGAAGGTGTTATCTTATCTCGTGAATTATCAATCAAACATGACATCGACCCAGAAGATGTTGTGAAGGTTGGAGACCAAGTTGAAGCTTTGGTCTTACAGAAAGAAGACAAAGAGGGTCGTCTACTTCTATCTAAGAAGCGTGCACAATATGAACGCGCATGGGGCGATATTGAAAAAGTTAAAGAAGCTGATGGCGTAGTAACTGGTACAGTTATCGAAGTTGTCAAAGGTGGTTTGATTCTAGACATTGGTTTGCGTGGTTTCTTGCCAGCATCATTAGTCGAGATGCGTCGTGTGCGTGATTTGCAACCTTATATTGGACGTGAAATTGAAGCAAAGATTATAGAACTTGATAAGAATCGTAATAATGTTGTTCTTTCACGTAGAGCATGGCTAGAACACACACAGTCAGAAGTTCGTTCGCATTTCTTGGAAACTTTGCAAAAAGGTCAAATCCGTTCAGGTGTTGTATCTTCTATTGTGAATTTCGGTGCTTTTGTTGATTTAGGCGGTGTAGACGGTTTAGTACATGTATCTGAATTGTCTTGGAAGCATATTGATCATCCAAATGAAATTGTTGAGGTTGGTCAGGAAGTCACTGTTGAAGTTTTGGATGTAGATATGGACCGTGAACGCGTGTCTCTATCCTTGAAATCTACTCAGGAAGATCCATGGCAGACATTTGCACGTACACATGCTATTGGACAAGTTGTTCCAGGTAATATTACTAAACTTGTTCCTTTCGGTGTATTTGTTAGAGTTGAAGATGGAATTGAAGGCCTAGTTCATATTTCAGAATTGGCTGTTCGTCATGTGGAAGTTCCTGAACAAGTGGCAAATGTCGGTGATGAAGTATTTGTTAAAGTTATAGATATTGATTTAGAGCGTCGTCGTATTTCTCTATCTTTGAAGCAGGCAAATGAAGATGTAGAATCTGCTTCAGAAGAATTTGATCCAGTTGCTTATGGTATGCCAATTGAATACGATGAAGAAGGTAACTATAAGTATCCTGAAGGATTTGATCCTGAAACAAACGAGTGGATGGAAGGATACGAAGCACAGCGTGAAGCTTGGGAAGCTGAATATGCTCGTGCACATGCTCGTTGGGAAGCTCATAAAGCTCAAGCTGATGCTGCTAAAGAAGCAGATACATCAGAAAAAGAAGTTACTGAGGAAGCTCAAAGTGAAAATTCTCAGCAGCTCCAAGAGGATTCTGTAGAGGATGGAACTTTAGCTTCAGATGAAGCATTGTCTGCTTTGCGTGAAAAGTTGGCAAATAATTAATTTTTATAAATTATAGGTAGGCTCAAATGAGTCTACCTATTTTTTAAATTTTTAATTATAAAGTTAGATTTTTATTTCCATTTATGGAAAAATAGTAAAGGCTGTTGTTAAATAGCTTATTTCACGTGTCTCGAGTCAGAGTTACTATCACGGTTGTTTCCTTATTTACAGGAAATATTTGGTAGTATGTGAGGCACTAGAACCTATAAATAGGTAAGTAAACCGTAAACCTGGGTATTGGAAGACTCCTATGCCCCCGATGCATTTTCCGGGAAACTGGCAATGCGAAAGGACGTGCTATGGCCGTCGTAACTATGCGTCAGCTGCTTGAAAGCGGCGTTCATTTTGGTCATCAGACCCGCCGTTGGAATCCGAAGATGAAACGTTGCATCTTGACGGAACGCAATGGTATTTACATTATTGATTTACAACAAACAGTTGCGGATATTGATCGTGCATATGAGTTTGTGCGTGAAACTGTTCGTCGTGGTGGAACAATATTGTTTGTTGGTACTAAAAAACAAGCTCAAGAAAGTATTTTTGAACAAGCTACACGCGTTGGAATGCCGTATGTGAATCATCGCTGGCTCGGTGGTATGCTAACTAATTTTAAGACTGTACACAAACGCTTGCAGCGCCTAAAGGAACTTGAACAAATTGACTTTGACGATGTTTCATCAACTAATTGGACTAAAAAAGAACTTCTATTGATGAGACGTGAAATGGAGAAACTATCACGTACACTAGGTGGTATACGTGAGATGAATAAGCTTCCATCAGCATTATGGGTTGTAGATACTAAGAAAGAACATTTGGCAGTTTGTGAAGCTCATAAATTAAATATACCTGTTGTAGCAATATTGGATACAAACTGCGATCCTGACGAGGTTGATTATCGTATTCCAGGTAACGATGATGCTATTCGTGCTGTATCGATTCTAACTCGTGTAATTGCGGACGCTGTAGCAGATGGTTTGCAAGCACGCAATGCGAAGAAAGAACAGTCTCTTGAAGCTGAAGAAACACAAAAGACTGAAGAACAGTCATCTTCCGCTCAAGAGGTTGAGAGTGAATCCAAATCAGCTGAAGAAACTAGTGAGGAAAAATAATGGCTAATTTTACTACAGCTGACATTAAAGCTTTGCGCGAAAAGACAGGCGCAGGCATGCTTGATGTTAAAAAAGCTTTGGATGAAGCTAATGGCGATATCGAAAAAGCTTTGGAAATTATCCGCGTAAAAGGTTTAAAAGGTATTGCAAAGCGTGAAGGACGAAGCGCATCTGCTGGTTTGATTCTTGTATCTATTGTAGATGAAGAAAAAGGTCAAGCAGGCGTAATGATTGAACTGAATTCTGAAACTGACTTTGTTGCTAAAAATGAAAAGTTTATTGAATTTGCAAATAAAGTTATGCAAGCAGGTCTTGACGCTAAAGTATCTAATTTGGATGAATTGCTTGCAGCTCCTACTGAAGAAGGCACAGTTCAAGATTTAGTAGATTCAATAGCTGCAGTTATTGGTGAAAAAATTGTAGTGCGCCGTATTGTACGTATTACAGGTGAGAAAGTTACATCATATTTGCATTACACATCCAAAGACTTACCGCCACAAGTTGGTGTGTTAGTTGCTTCTGACAATAATGGTCAACAAGTTGCTCGTGATATTGCAATGCATATAGCAGCATATTCACCGACATATTTGTCACGTCAGGATGTTCCTGCAGAAATTGTTGATAAGGAACGTGCAACTTTGGAAGAAACAACACGTGCAGAAGGCAAGCCTGAAGCAGCCATATCAAAGATTGTTGAAGGTCGTTTGAATGGTTTCTATAAAGAATGCGTATTGCTAGATCAACCTTATGCTAAAGATCCAAAAATGTCAGTTGGACAAATTGTTTCGGATGCTAAAGGTGAAATTACTGCATTTGCACGTTTTCGTGTAGGCGCATAATAAAATTTTATATAAGGGCAAGTTTACTCTTGCCCTTTTTTTGTTTTGTAACGATATTATATTCAATTTATAAATATAAAGCTATAATATGAAAATATGAGTTTTATAAATAATGCGCCTATAGGTATATTTGATTCAGGTGTGGGTGGGCTTACTGTTGCTCGATCAATAATCGATCAAATACCTAATGAATCTATAATTTATATTGGTGATTCGCGAAATGCTCCTTATGGTGAAAAAACTTTAGATGAAGTTAAAAATCTTTCCATAAATGTTATGGATAAATTAGTAAATGCTGGTGTGAAAATGCTGGTAATTGCTTGTAATTCTGCTTCTTCGGCTGTATACAAAGTTGCGTTGGAAAGATATGAAAAACAAATGTCAATTCCAGTTGTGGAAGTAATACATCCAGCAGTTCGTGAAGCATTAGCAGTTACTAGAAATAAAAAAATAGGAGTTATAGGTACTAAAGCTACTGTTGATTCTCAATCTTATATTCGCGCTTTTAAAGACAATGATAATTATAATGATGGAATAGAGATTTTTACTAAAGCTTGTCCTGACTTTGTTAAATATGTTGAAAAGGGTATTGTATCTGGTGATTTGTTGTTGGATACGGCTAAACGATATTTAGCGCCTATAAAAGAAAAAAATGTTGATACATTGGTTTTAGGTTGCACTCATTATCCTTTGCTTTCAGCTGTTATTTCGTATGTTATGGGTAGTGGAGTGACTTTAGTGTCTTCTGCTGAGCAAACAAGTAAAGATGTTTATTCCATTCTATTAAATAATTCTATCGCTAATCCTAATAGTGGAAATGGGATATACAAATTTTATACGACTGGTGAAGAAGCTGAATTTGAAAAATTAGCTAGGAGGTTTTTAGGTCCAGAAGTTAAGACTGTAAATAGCATATAGTATTTATAAATGTATGATAATTAGATGAGAGTGAAAAATGGTATTTAATAATATGAATTTTGTTAGAAAAGATAACCGTAAATTTGATGAAATGCGCAAGGTTGTTATACAAAGAAATTGGTCTAAGAATGCCGAGGGAAGTGCGCTTATATCTATAGGAGATACTAAGGTTTTGTGCACTGCTTCTTTCACTCAAGGAGTGCCACAATGGCTTAAAGGTTCCCGACAAGGCTGGCTTACTGCTGAATACTCTATGCTTCCAAGATCTACGTCTACTAGAAATAGCAGAGAATCTGTAAAAGGTAAACTTACTGGTAGAACACAAGAAATTTCAAGACTTATTGGTAGAAGTTTACGTTCAATAATTGATTTGAAAAAAATAGGTGAGAATACAATAATAATTGATTGTGATGTATTGCAAGCAGATGGGGGAACACGAACTGCATCTGTGACTGGTGCATATGTTGCTTTAGAAGAAGCTATAAAGCATGTGATTAATACAAAACAAATAAAAGCTTATAGTGTTGAACAAGTTCTAAAAAATTCAATTAGTGCTATTTCAGTTGGTATTTATAATGGTATTGCTTGTTTAGATTTGTCTTATATAGAAGATAGTATCGCGCAAACTGATATGAATGTTGTAATGACATCTACAGGTGAAATTGTAGAAATACAAGGAACTGCTGAAAAAGTACCTTTTAATAGGCAAGAGCTAAATGATCTTTTAGATTTAGCGCAATTAGGTAATAAGAAACTTTGTGAAATACAACAATCTAAGAGTGAATAAAATGACTAAAGAATTTATTTTAGCTACTGGTAATGATCATAAAGTGCGAGAGTTAAGACAAATTTTATCTGAAGAAATAAAAGATTTTGATGCTAGTGCGCTTAAATCACAAAAGGATTATCATATTGAAGATCCTGTTGAAAATGGGATTAGTTTTGTTCAAAATGCGTTAATAAAAGCTCAAAATGTTTGTGATAAAACAGGCAAGTGTGCTATTGCTGATGATTCGGGTCTTGTAGTAGATGTTATGGGTGGAGCGCCGGGCATTTTTTCAGCAAGATGGTCAGGCAAACATGGCGATGATAAAGCAAATATTGATTTGTTATTAAAACAAATGACTGATGTTAGTGAAGAAAATCGTAAAGCTAAATTTGTCACTGCTGCTGTTTTAGTTTGTCCTAATGGTGATTTTTTTGTTGAAGTTGGGGAAGTTGAAGGAAGCATTTTATTTAATGAAAAGGGAGAAAAAGGTTTTGGTTATGATCCTATTTTTGCTCCGCTTGGATATGATAAATCTTTTGCTCAATTATCTCCTGAAGAAAAAAATAGTATATCGCATAGAAGAAAAGCTTTTTGTAAGTTAGCTAAAAAAATTAATGAATTATTTTCTGAAAAATAATGTGGATAATTATTTTTATTAATTACTATATGCTAGTTATCCACAAATTTATATTTTTATAATATAAATATTATTTTTAAGGTTATAGTTGCTATATGGAAAATGCAGAATATTTATTAGAAGATTTGGATTTGCAACAACGTGAAGTTGCTACTACTTTTTCTAGTCCTGTTTGTGTGTTAGCAGGAGCAGGTACTGGAAAAACTAGAGCTATTACATATAGGATTGCTTATGCTATAAGTAAAGGTATTTATAGATCTGATAATGTATTAGCTCTTACTTTTACAACTAAAGCCGCTTTTGAGATGAAAGAAAGACTTAGTTCGCTCGGTGTGCCAAATGTGACTGCTAAAACTTTCCATAGTGCAGCTTTAAGCCAGTTAAAAGAAATATGGCCTGAAGTAATGAAATATGATTTACCAAGGGTTTTAGAGAATAAATCAAATGTAATAGCAATTGTGTTTAATGCTTTAAATTTGTCTCTGAATCCTGATGTTATGCGAGATGTAATAGCTGAGATTGAATGGGCAAAAGTGTCTTTGATATCTATTGAAGATTATGCTGATACAGTTTTGTCTATGAATAGAAAACTCCCTCATAATAAAACGGCTTATGAGATTCAAAGAATATTTCAATGTTATGAAAAAACAAAAGTAGAAATGGGTGTTATTGATTTTGAAGATATTTTAGTTCTTTTAATTGGCATTTTTAAAATATATCCTGATGTTTTAAATGAAATACGCAAAAGATATAGGTATTTTATTGTAGATGAGTATCAGGATGTGTCTTTGTTGCAGCAGGTTTTATTGGATTTATGGGTGAAAGATTCTAATAATTTATGTGTTGTTGGAGATGCATGTCAAACTATCTATTCTTTTGCTGGTGCAAGTCCTTCGTTTTTACTTGATTTTACAACTCGGTATGCTAATTCTAAAAAAATCATTTTGAATAAAAATTATCGTTGCGGAGCAGATATTATAAAATTAGCTAATAACATTGCTACAAATATTACATATGAAGGTAATAAAGTTGATTCGATAGCATTGCAAGTTATGAAAGATAGTGATTTACCTGTTGAATATATGGATTGTTTTTCAAAACAACATGAAGCAGAGCTTGTTTCTTTAAAAGTTGAAGAACTGTTGAAAAAAGGTGTTGATAGTAAAAATATAGCAATATTGTATAGAACTAATAGTCAATCGCAAAGTTTTGAAGAATATTTATCTGCTAAAGGTATTAAATTTTATTTAAAAAATGATAATAATTTTTTTGAAAAGAGAGAAATTTTATATGCATTGAAGAGTATAAAAGATATTGCTAAAAGCACTCCAAATGAAGATACGATGACTATAGTAGAAAATGTTATAAGATCATTAGGATGGTCTGAGACTCATAGTGATTTTACAGGGGAAGCTAAAGAAAAATGGGATAATTTAAATATTTTAAGAAATATTGCTGTAAATCAGAAAGATACTTTTTATAAGATTTTAGACTTTTATAACTATTTGTATTATATGATGAAAGAAAAAATACAAGTTGAAAAGGATGCAGTAGTATTATCTTCTTTACACGCTTGTAAAGGATTAGAGTGGGATTATGTGTTCTTAGTCGGTATTCAAGAGGGACTTTTGCCCATATATTTGGCTAAAAATAACATTCAAATCGAAGATGAGCAAAGATTATTATATGTAGGTGTGACTAGAGCTAGAAAAAAATTATATATAAGTAAATTTTTAGACTCTAAAAATAATAAAGATAATACCTGTCGTTTTTTGCGTGATTATTGGAAAAATTCTATTTTAGAAAAAATAGATGTTCAAAAGAATATTTCTAAAGATTTTTATGATACGAATACTGAAAATACAATAAAATTATACGAAGAATTAAAAGCTTGGAGAAAAAAAGTTGCAAACGAATATAAAATGGATAGTTACAAAGTAATTACTGATAAAGCATTGCAATCTATAAGTATTGCTAAACCTAACAGAATATTTACATTAGGAATAATTAAAGGTGTTAGTAAAGTAGTAGTAAAAAAATATGGAAGAGATATATTAAAAATAATTAAAAAATATATTTGACACCTATTTATAATAGATATCATTTATAATTGGTATGTAAAAATAAGTTCTAAGGCCTTTATAATGTATACTTTTAAAGGTAAATGCAAATATGGAAGATATAAATATGAGTACTAGTGGCACAGAAACTATTAAGCCTACTTCTGATATTAAAAATAACTCTAAGAGACGTGTACTTTTGAAATTATCTGGAGAAGTATTCGGCGGTGGAAAAATTGGAATTGACGCTACAGTTGTTTCTTCAATAGCTAATCAAATTGCTGATGCTGTACGCGCAGGTGTACAAGTTGCTGTTGTCGTTGGTGGAGGAAATTTGTTTAGAGGTGCGCAACTTTCTAAACATGGTTTTGACAGAGCTAGGGCTGATTATATGGGAATGCTGGGCACTGTTATAAATGCATTGGCTTTGCAAGATTTTCTCGAACAAGCAGGTATAATTACTCGTGTGCAAACAGCTATTCCTATGATGCAAGTTAGCGAAGCTTATATTCCTCTCAGAGCTATTAGACATATGGAAAAAGGGCGTGTAGTTGTTTTTGGAGCTGGTGCAGGTATGCCATATTTTTCTACAGATACAGTTTCAGCTCAAAGAGCATTGGAAACGCATTGTAATGAATTGCTTGTAGCTAAAAATGGTGTTGATGGTGTTTATACTGCTGATCCGAAAAAAGATAAAAATGCTGTGAAGCTAGATTATTTGACATATGCAGATGCACTATCTAAGAGCTTATCAGTAGTAGATGCTGCGGCATTTTCACTATGTATGGATAATGGTCTTAATATGCGTATTTTTGGTATGCTTGAACCTGGTAATGTAACTAGTGCTTTACTGGGTGAAAAAATAGGAACTTTAGTTTCAAAATCTTTTAAGGAGTAACATTGATTGATGAAATATTGATTGACGCTGATGAAAAAATGACTAAAGCTATTGAACATACTAGGGAAGAATTCTCTAATATCCGTACAGGACGTGCAAATGTTGCTATGTTTTCCTCAATTATGGTTGAATATTATGGCACGTTAACACCATTACAGCAACTTGCTTCTTTTAACATTCCGGAAGCTCGTACAGTTATAGTAACTCCTTTCGATAAGTCAGCTACAAATGATATTATAAAAGCTATCCGTGAATCAGATTTAGGTGTAAATCCAACTGACGATGGACAAGTGATAAGAGTTGCTTTGCCGATATTGACTGAGGATAGACGTAAAGAATATGTTAAGTTGGCTAAAACTAAAGCTGAAGAATCTAGAGTTGCTGTTCGTGGAATAAGACGTAAACTTAAGGATTCATTAGATAAAATGAAAAAAGATGGTTTAGCAGGTGAAGATGAAATTACTCGTGGTGAAAAAGAGTTAGAATCTGTAACGAAAAAATATATTGAGTCTATTGATTCAATATTGGCTGCTAAAGAAGCTGATTTACTTAAAATATGAGGTTTGAGTTTTAAATTGACTAAATATGCAAAAATAGTTCAAAATTTATTGAATCCGCCTGCTACAACAACTAATCATCGTCAACTACCGCCTACAGGTAAAGCAGGACGTAATTTACCTGCAGCTATTTCAGTAGGTGTTGTATTGGCGGGATTAGTTGTATTGTTCCTATTATATTTGCCTGTAGGTTTTGTATTTTTCGTGATATTTGCTGTAATTTTGGCTATATACGAGTTCGCTAGTGCTGTAAAAAATAAAAGTATAAATTTGCCTATGTTACCGATGATAACTGGTAGTGTGGGAATGGGGATATGTGCTTATATTTTAAACCCTCAAGCAGTGCTCGTTGCATATTTTTGCGCGTTGATAGTGATTGCGTTATGGATATTTTTGGAAAAACATCACGAAAATTATCTTGAGACAATATCAGTTTCAGTATTAGGAATGACTTGGATTAGTTTACTTTCATCATTTGTAATAATGATATTAAATCGACCTATGGGAAATTATTTAGTAATAATTTTCATATTAATGGTTATTGCTAGTGATACAGGTGGGTATGTTTTTGGTGTAATTTTTGGAAAACATCCTATGAGTAAAAAAATTAGTCCAAATAAGTCTTGGGAAGGATTCATTGGTTCTTTAATTTGCGGATCTGTATCTTCTATATTCTTATTACATTATATTGGTATTTCTTACATAAATTCGGCACTTATAGCAATAGTTACAACAATTGTGGCAGTAATTGGTGATTTATGTGAATCTTTAATTAAACGTGATTTAAAAATAAAAGATATGGGGCATATATTACCAGGTCATGGTGGCGTATTAGACAGAGTCGATGCAATATTAATAGCTTCTATACCATATATCACAATATTATTTTTTATAAGGTAGATTATGGATAAAAAATATGTAGCCTATAATTCTAATATACAGGTCAAGCCGACAGATCAATTACCAGAAGGTGCAACGAGTGCAGATGCTAAACCAGTTGTGACTTTTGTTCCACAAAGAAGAGGTAAGCCACCAGCTCATTTAGTAGATTTTCCTATGAGCGAGCGTAAACAATATGCTCGTGAACAAGGATATGCATCTTTCAGAATAGATCAGCTTTCAAGGCATTATTTTTCGCATTATATAACTGATCCTAAAATGATGACTGATATTTCACAGTCGGAAGGTGAAAAAATAACAAGTATTTTTTTTCCATCACTTTTAAAAGAAATTAGAACGCTTACTGCTGATAAAGGAAAAACAATAAAACAACTTTGGCAAATGTTTGATGGTGCCAGGGTTGAGTCAGTTTTAATGGGATACAAAGATAGAACTACTTTGTGTATTTCTTCACAAGCTGGTTGTGGTATGGGATGTCCTTTCTGCGCTACTGGTCAAATGGGGCTTACTCGTAATTTATCTACAGCTGAGATAATAGAACAAGTACGTCTTGCAAATTTAGCTTGTAAAAATGGGTTTTTACCTGGTGCTGAAAGAGTTACAAACATTGTGTTCATGGGAATGGGCGAGCCTATGGCTAATTATAAAAACATGGTGCAAGCTTTACATTGCCTAATAGATGATGTTCCTAACGGTTTCGGAATGAGTGCCAGAAATATAACTGTTTCCACAGTTGGGCTTGTGCCTGCTATAAATAAGCTTGCAAAAGAGAAGCTACCAGTAACATTGGCTATTTCTTTACATGCTCCTGATGATGAATTGAGAGACGATCTTATACCTATAAATTCTCGTTTCAAAGTTGGACAACTTTTAGATGCTGCTAGAAATTATTTTGAAGTTACTGGCAGAAGAGTGTCGATAGAGTACGCTTTAATTAAGAATATGAATGATCATGGGTTTAGAGCGCAATTATTAGCAGATGAATTAAATAAAAGAGGCAGAGGATGGGCGCACGTAAATCCTATACCATTAAATCCAACACCAGGGTCAATATGGACTGCAAGTGACAAAGATGTACAAGAACTTTTTGTGAAAATATTGCGTAATAATGGAATATCAACGACAATAAGAGATACTCGAGGTAGTGATATCGACGGCGCATGTGGGCAATTAGCTGCTGAAGTTTTACGACAGGAGTCCAAAAAATGAGTAAAAATATGTTCGACAGAGTTAGTTTCCTCAAAAAAGGATATGACTGTGAACAGGTGGATGAATTTTTCACTAATGCTAAGATTTCGTATGAAAATAGTAATAGTCCTATTGAGTTCACTGCTAAAAAAGTAAGAGAAGTTGTATTCGATGAAAAGTATCGAGGATATTCACATCATGAAGTTGATGCGGCTTTAGATCGCCTTGAATCTGCGTTTTTGCAAAGAGAAAGAGCTGATCATGTATCTGTCAATGGTCAACAAGCATGGTTAGATTTAGTAGCTGAACGTGCTACTACACTATATCCGCGTTTACGTAGACCTCAAGGTGAAAAATTTTCTCACCCGACAGGTAGAGAAATTGGTTATTCTTGTGAAGAAGTTGATGAATTCTTATCAAAATTAGCTGATTTTTTTGATGATAAATCTACGCTTACAGTAGAACAAGCTAGATCAGTCATGTTTTCACCTGCACGTAGAAAAAAAGCGTATAAAGAAGGTCCAGTGGATGCATACATATGTAGAATAATTGAAGTTCTTCTTGCAATACAATAAGGATTATGCTTTGTCAGAGTTGAAAAAAAATATAATATTATTAGGATCTACAGGTTCTGTAGGAACACAAACTCTACAAGTAATTAGAAATAATTTAGATAAGTATTGTGTGCTGGCATTGTCTGCTGGGAGTAATATTAAGCTTTTATATGAGCAAATTATTGAATTCAAGCCAAAATTTGTTGCAATAGCAAATGCAGAATGTGGTTTAAAGCTGAAAAATAGCTTGGAAAGTTTAAATAATCCACCAGAAATATTTATAGGAAAAGATGCATCAACTAAAATTGCAATGTTAGACAGCAATGCTACTGTTGTAAATGCAATTACAGGTTCTGTAGGTTTGAAACCTACTATTGTTGCTTTAGAAAATGGTTCGCGTTTAGCTTTAGCTAATAAAGAATCATTAGTAATTGGTGGAAAAATAGTAAAAAATTCACAAAAATATCCTGCTCAAGTTGTGCCTGTAGATTCTGAGCATAGTGCTATATCGCAATGTTTAAATTCTGGAAAACATAATAAAGGCATGTGTGCGTATAAAGTGGATGGTACAACTGATGTTGAGCATATTATTTTAACAGCTTCAGGAGGTCCTTTTAGAGGATATAGTTTGGATTGTTTAAAAAAAGTTTCCGCAAAAGATGCTCTCAAACATCCAACTTGGAGTATGGGAAATTTTGTTACAATAAATTCTGCTACATTAATGAATAAAGGACTTGAAGTAATAGAAGCTCATCTTTTATTTGATATTGATATTAGAAATATAAAACCTGTTGTACATCCACAATCTATAGTTCATTCAATGGTATCTTTCAAAGATGGTTCGACAATTGCTCAAGCAAGTATTCCTGATATGAAAATACCTATTGCATTAGGGCTTTCAGCTCCGCAAAGATTAAATAAAGTTTTGCCACAAATAGATTTTACGATTCCGCAAAAATGGGAATTTTTACCTGTTGATAATGAAACATTTCCTGCTATAAATGTCGCTAAACAAGCGGTTGCTAATTCGGATACGCACGCTTGTGTTATGAATGCTAGTAATGAAGTGTGTGTACAAGCATTTTTAGATAATAAAATAGCCTTTTTAGATATTGTTTCTACTGTAATAAAAGTTTTGAATGAATATAATCCTATAACATGTGTTGATTATGAACAGCTGATAAGAATTGATAGTTGGGCTAGGAATAAAACAAAACAGATATTAGGAATAATATGAGTTTTATTATAGGAATAGTTATATTTATTATTTCAATTTGTATATCTATATCTTTGCATGAGCTTGGACATTTTTATTTTGCAAAGAAATTTAATGCTTATGTAAGTGAATATATGATTGGATTTGGTAAACTATTATGGTCTAAAAAGATAGGTGAAACTACTTACGGTGTAAAAGCAATATGGCTTGGTGGATACGTAAAAATTTTAGGCATGTTTGCACCAAATGATAAAGCAAAGAAATATAATCGTAGAGGGCAAATGACACTTGCGCAATCATGTAGGCAAGAAAGTCTTATGCAATTGCCTGAAGATAAAAGATATAGAGCTTTTTATCGTTTAACACCTTTTAAAAAAATAATAGTGCTGTTAGCAGGTCCAGCTACAAATTTATTTTTATGCATTTTAGCAGTTATAATTGCTGTAAATTTTATCGGAATTGAACAGCCTACTTCTCAGATAGAAAAAGTTACCGATTGCATTTCACAAATGCAAATTAATAAAAAAGCTGATAATAAACATAATTCTCGATCTGATATAAAGCAAATAGATCATAATAATGATAATTGTTTATTGAAAAGTCCTGCTAAGCTTGCTGGTTTAAAAAAATATGATCAAATTATTGCTATAAATGATGTAAAAATTAAAACTTGGAAACAAATATCTACTATTATTTCTCATATTGATACATCTAAACCATTTGCTATAACTGTACTTAGAAAACATAGGAATCAAGAAAAGAATCATTGGGAAAAGCATGATATTAACATTAAAGCGATAAAAACTAAATTAGGTGCAAAAATAGGCATTATTCCAAAGAAAGAGCGAACGCCTTTAAATCTAAGCGAAACATATAATCTTATTTCACAAATGGCTGATCAAACTTTAAATGTTGTTATAAAATTACCTGTTTCTGTATACAATGTTGGTTATGAATGGTTTTTAGGTAAACCAAGATCTCAAAATTCTTTAGCTTCAGTTGTTGGAGTAGCTAAAATATCAGGGGATATTGCTAGTTCTGATTATAGTTTTTTGGATAAAATTTCAGCTAATTTAATGTTATTTGCTTCTGTCAATATGGCTTTATTTATTTTTAATTTGATTCCTTTGACTCCACTAGATGGTGGTCATATTGCAACAGCTATTTTTGAGAGTTTGAAAAGAAAATATTATAAATATGTTTTAGGGAAAAAATATGGGTATTTAGATAATGCTCAATTAATGCCTTTTACTTATATTGTTATAGGAATTTTCATTGCAATGACTATTTTTTTGATATTTGCAGATATCTTTAATCCAATAAAAATTACTTAAATTTATATTAAAAAATAGATAATAATTCTGTGTAAAAATATTTATATATAATATTAAAAATAAATATATGAATAAATAGTAAAAATACTAGTATAATTTGTTTTTATTGAGTGAATATTAGAGTTGTTAATAAAAATAGGAGATACTTTTATGAGTGTTAACTTAGGAATTCCGCAAATTAAACCTGTTCCTGAGACTATTTCTCCTAGACGTAAAACAAGAAAAATAAAAGTGGGATCTGTATACGTTGGCGGTGACGCACCAATTAGTGTACAGTCTATGACCACTACTAAGACTACTGATATAAATGGAACATTACAACAAATAGCACAACTTACTGCTGCGGGATGCGATATAGTGCGTGTAGCATGTCCATCAGCTGATGATGCAAAAGCTCTTCCTCTTATTGCTCACAAATCACCTATACCAGTAATTGCAGACATTCATTTTCAGCCTAAATATGTTTTTGCTGCTATAGAAGGTGGTTGCGCTGGAGTGCGTGTAAATCCTGGAAATATAAGAAAATTTGATGATCAGATCAAGGAAATAGTCGCTTGCGCTAAAGACCATGGTGTGTCAATTAGAATTGGTGTCAATGCTGGTTCTTTACACCCATCTTTGCTTGCTAAATATGGTAAAGCAACACCAGAAGCGCTGGTTGAATCAGCAGTTTGGGAAGCTTCGCTTTTTGAAGAACATGATTTTCATGATTTTAAAATATCTGTAAAACATCATGATCCTGTAACTATGGTGAGAGCATATCAACTTTTGAGCGAAAAGGGTGATTGGCCACTGCATTTAGGAGTAACTGAGGCAGGTCCTGCTTTTCAAGGTACGATAAAATCTGCTACAGCTTTTGGCGCGTTACTTTCTCAAGGTATCGGGGATACTATTAGAGTGTCTTTATCGGCAGATCCTGTTGAAGAAGTAAAGGTTGGTGTAGCGATTTTGCAATCTTTAGGATTGCGTGAAAAAACTTTAGAAATAGTGTCATGTCCTTCTTGTGGGCGTGCACAAGTTGACGTGTGTTCACTTGCTGAGGAAGTAACTAATGGATTGAAAGATATTACTTATCCTTTGCGTGTCGCAGTTATGGGGTGTGTGGTTAATGGTCCTGGTGAAGCACGTGAAGCAGATATAGGAGTTGCTTCAGGAAATGGAAAAGGACAAATTTTTGTAAAAGGTAAAGTTATAAAAACTGTTCCTGAAGATTTAATTGTAGAGACTTTGATAGCATTAGCAGGTCAAGTTGCTGAGGAAGAAGGATTAGTTGAAGGTAGTGGCACACCTATTGTTATGCCTATAACGCCTACAAATAAAACTACAAATTTTAAAGCTTCTACTTGGGTTAGGAAATAGAGAATTATTTAAATGTTTTTGACTATATTTGAAGCATATAATTGTAATATTTTTATATTTTCATTTATAAAATTTTGTGTGTAGTGTGACATTTTCGGTAAAAAACATATAAAATAGCTTTATGTTAAAAAGTATGTCTGATATGTTTCTAAAGACTTTGCGTGAAGATCCAGCTGATGCTGAAGTCGCTAGTCATAAATTGCTTGTTCGCGCCGGTTATATAAGGCGTGTTGCTCCTGGTATATACACTTGGTTACCGCTAGGATTGAATGTTTTAAATAAAATTGAAAATGTTATACGTAAGCATATGTCCGCTATAGGTGCTCAAGAAGTGCATTTTCCTGCGCTTTTACCGCGTGAACCTTATGAACAAACTAATAGGTGGAGTGAATACGGTCCAAATTTATTTAAATTAAAAGATCGTCGTGAGAATGATTATTTATTAGCACCGACTCATGAAGAAATGTTTACTTTGCTAGTTAAAGATATGTATTCTTCTTATAAGGATTTGCCTTGTACGTTATATCAAATTCAAACTAAATATAGAGATGAAGCAAGACCACGTGCTGGTTTGTTGCGTGGTCGTGAGTTTGTCATGAAAGATGCTTATTCTTTTGATTTAGAAGATGAAGGATTAGCGAAATCTTATTTAGACCAACGTGCCGCATATGAGAAAATTTTTAAAGAATTAGATTTGAATTATGTGATTGTTAAAGCTACATCTGGCGCTATGGGAGGCTCCAGATCAGAAGAATTTTTACATCCGACTTCTATCGGTGAAGATACTTTTGTGCGTTCTAATGGAGGATATGTAGCTAACGTTGAAGCTGTTACAACTGTAGTTCCTGAAGATGTTGACTATTCTATGGTTGAAAAATGCCAGTGGCGTTCAACTCCAAATGCTACAACTATTGATGCTTTAGTTGAACGTTCTAATCAGATGTATCCACGTGAAGATCGCAAATGGGATGCTAGTGATACTTTAAAGGTGTTGATTGTAGCTTTGAAGCACCCTGATTCTTCACGAGAACTTATAGCTGTAGGTATACCTGGGGATAGAGAAATTGATTTAAAGCGTCTCGAAGCTAATGTTTCACCAGCTGAAGTTGAAATGGCAAGTGAGGCTGATATCAAATCGCATCCTGAACTTATAAAAGGTTATATAGGTTTCAAGAATATTGGTCCTAACAGTGAAAATAGAAAAGTTAAAGAAAATGGTGAGATTTCAGGTTCTATACGTTTTCTAGTTGATCCTCGTGTTGTAAAAGGTACATCTTGGATTATGGGTGGCGATGAGAAAGAATGTCACGTTTATAACGCAGTAATGGGGCGTGATTTTACAGCTGATGGAACAATTGAAGCATCGGAGGTCTTAGAGGGTGATCAAGCTCCAGATGGTTCAGGTAAGTTATTCTTGGACACAGGTATTGAAATTGGTCATATTTTCGCTCTTGGACGTAAATATGCACAGGCTTTAGGTTTGAATGTTTTGGATCAAAATGGAAAGTCTAAAACTGTTACTATGGGGTCTTATGGTATAGGTGTGTCTAGAGTTTTGGCTGCATTAGTTCAATCACATCATGATGAAAAAGGTATTATTTGGCCTATTACAGTTGCTCCTTTTAAAGTTCATGTTGTGTGTGCTGGTAAAGATAAAGAGATTTTTGAAACAGCAAAAGATCTTGCCAATAAACTTGACGATTCTGGTTTGGATGTCCTGGTAGATGACAGAGTTAAAGTTTCGCCTGGTGTAAAGTTTAAAGATGCTGAATTACTTGGCGTGCCTTATATACTTGTAGTTGGTAAATGTCTTGAAAAAGGCGTTGTGGAAATTAGATCCAGAGCTGATGATAAATGTTTTGAAGTCAGTGTTGATGAGGCTTGCGCAACTTTGAAACAACTTGTAGAAAAAGCAATGAAGGAGCGACTAAATGGCAATTCGTGAGATTCGTGTTGTTGGTGATCCTATTTTACGCACGCCATGTGATTGGATTGAAAAAATTGATGATAATATCAAATCTTTAGTTACAGATTTACTTGAAACTGTAGATATGGATGGTAGAGCTGGTTTAGCCGCAA
>CAMPYB010000011.1 GCA_946998115.1 uncultured Actinomyces sp.
TTACTAAACAGCCCAACTTCTATTCTTACACATTGGGATTCTGTCGCAAGGAAATACACTGGCCCAAGTTTGCATTTGCTTATTACAGATAACCCAATAATTCTTGAAAAAAATAAGACCGAACAATATAAATTCTATAAAAAAGTAAAAGTAATTTATAAAAATAATAATACTGAAAAATCTACGGAGCTTGAACTTCCAGCTGTATATGATTCACGTATTGATGAAAATGGTAAACCTGACACAACGAAACCTGCATCAGCAGATGCCATGAAAATTGTAAAAGCGCAGATTGATGAAGCAATTAAAAATGCTGTTGATGAATTGCGCACGAAAAATCCTTCACTTAATTTACCTGAGAATGTAATTCCTGTACCAGTAAAGGAAATTGTTGCTGGTGAATCTCCAGTGGCACTATTCCAAGATTACTATCTTGCGACTGTAAAAGAAGAAACAAGTAAAGCTAAGACGATATTTACGCCAGACCCATCGTTGACTTATAAGGAAACAGTGTATGACGTGCGACCGCAAGATGGCAAAAAGCAAGTTATAACTGGAAAAATGGAAAATGGCGTGTGGAATCCGAACGCTATAGTAGAAAAACAAACAACTCCTGCTCAAGATGGTAAAGTTCGTGTCGGTAACAAAGATGTCAAGACTGAAACAATTCAGCCAAAAACAACTTATGTTGCTGATTCTAATCTTGCATATAATTCGCAACAGGAAACTGCAGGTGAAGCAGGCACAAAAACTACGACAATTTTGTACAAAGTAGATCCTAATAATGGGCTTACAAATACTGTAGAATCTACTGATAGTAAAGAAACTAAACCTGTTAAGAATAAAATAATTAAGATAGGTAATATACAAGAAGAGCATAAAGATGTTTCCTATGACACTACATATGAGGCTGACAGCTCGCTTGACTATAAAGCAACAAATGAAATTGCTGGTGCTAAAGGAACTAAAACTATCTACAGAAAAATGAAAGTCGATCCCGATAAAGGCTTGACTGATAAAGTTGAATCTACTAACGAAAAAGTTACTACACCAGCTAAAAATAAGATTATTAAAGTCGGCAACGTTGATACAAAGAAAACAATAATTCCGTTTAAGACTACCTATATTGCAGATGATACGCTTGCTTATAACCATAAAGAAGACAAAATTGTTGGTAAGGATGGTTCTAAGACAGTTACAACTACTTATAAAGTGAATAAATCTACGGGGCTTACAACAGAAGTTGATAATACTCAAGAAAAAACTGTTGATCCGACAAATCGTGTAGTAAGAGTTGGTAATAAGCAGGTTACACATGAGGGCAATAAGACTATTACTACTACTTATGATGTTGATAAAAATACGGGCGATTTAACAAACCCGAAAAAGCATACGTCCATGCCGATAAGTACTTTGACTGGTTCAACTAAAACTGAGATTATTAAAGGTGTCATGAAGTATGAGGCTGATGATACGCTTCCTTATAATACACAAAAGAAAATTAGTGATCCTGTTGATGGTAAGAAGATTACTACTACTGTTATAAATGGTGAGCCAAAAGTTGAGGTAGTCGCTGCTCAAGATGGTTTGACTAAAGTTGGTAATAAAGAAGTTAAAACTGAGGATATTACGCCTGGTACAACATATGAGGCTGACAGCTCGCTTGACTATAAAGCAACAAATGAAATTGCTGGTGCTAAAGGAACTAAAACTGTAACTACTGTATATAAAGTAGATCCGACTAAGGGGCTTACCACTGAAATTGATGGTCAACCTACAACCACAACTACACCAGCTAAGAATAAGATTATCAAGATAGGAAATATCAAGAAAGAAAAGAAAGATATACAGTTTAATATTACTTATCTTGATGACAACACACTTGATAAAGGACAGACAGTTGTTAAGACTAAAGGAAAAACTGGCTCCGAAACAATAGTAACAACATATAAAGTCAATTCCGCTACAGGTGTAACAGATGAAGTCGTAAGTACTGAAAAAGAAAATCAGGTACCTGCTGTTGATGAAGTCATACGCAGAGGAACAAAAGAGTCTACGCCAACACCTCCGCCTGCGCCTCATCCTAATCCTAATCCGCCTCAATCTCAACATGATAACTCTGAGCCTGCTGTACTTGATACACAGGAAGCAGAAGTTTTGCCAGCTAAGATGAAGTATGAGGCAGACGATACGCTTCCTTATAATACGCGAAAGAAAATCACTGATCCTGTTGACGGTCTTAAAATTACTACTCATACAGGTAGTTTTGTTAACGGCAAATGGACACCGAGCGATGAAGTGAAAATTACCGCTGCCCAAAATGGTTTAACAAAGGTTGGTAATAAGCAGGTTACACATGAGGGCAATAAGACTATTACTACTACTTATGATGTTGATGAAAATACGGGCGATTTAAGTAATCCGCATACGCATACTTCTATGCCGATGAGTACTTTGATAAAGCCTGCGCAACATCCTAATCATCAATCTGCGCCAACACAAGCATCAGTGAACCAATCTACTGGCATGCGTGATTCTAAACATTTACGTGGTGAGAGCGTGTCGCCTAATACTGGTGACTCGAGTTCTCTTGGCGGATTCTTCTCAGCATTAGGCTTGTCAATTGCAGGTCTTGTATTGCTACGTAAGAAGAAGTCTATGAAAAAAGATAAGTGATCTTTCTTGATGGAATAAAAAACCTATACATATAAAGACGACCTTGGCTGTTGAATTGCTGAGGTCGTCTTTTGTATGTTTTAAAGAATATACAGGTCGAGTTTGCTGAGGGAGTGTGTTTCGGAATTATCTTAGTAATATTTGGTATGATTTTATATTAGAATGTATAATTATTATTCTTTTTATATAAAAGCAAACTAAAAGAATATATTGACAAATTTTATATATAATAATTTGTATATAATTTAGTGGGGCATGCTACACCGAGGCGTATTATACCATTTGGTGTTGATGCAGAAGTAAATGTTGAAAAACAACTAATTACTTTTCAATAGCATTTACTAGAATTTATAATAACTATTTAAAAACAGGTAAGTTTATAATGAAGATACTGATAGTAGAAGATGATGAAAATATATCCGAACTGTTAAGTGACGAATTATGTCAGTGGGGATATGAAACGAGACAAATAAAAGATTTTACTTTGGTATTAGAAGAATATGAGAATTTTGAACCTCACCTTGTTTTGATGGATGTAAGTTTGCCTTCATTTAATGGGTTTTATTGGACGCAACAAATACGAAAAATTTCCAATATTCCAATTATTTTTATTTCTTCACACACAAATTCTATGGATACTATACAAGCAATACAATTTGGTGCAGATGAATATATTGTAAAACCAATTAATATTCCTGTTACAAGAGCAAAAATTCAAGCTATTTTGCGTAGAACATATGACTATGCATTAACTGAAAATAATATTAATAATACGGAATGTATTTTATATCACGATTTAATGTTAAATTTTTCCACAGCTAAATTAGAAGGAGAAAATTTTTCTGTAAGTTTAACTAGAACAGAATTATTAATAATGGAAATTCTTTTTAAAATGAAAAATAAAATTGCTAAAAGAGAAGAAATAATCAATCATTGTTGGCAAAGTGATAATTTTATTGATGATAATACTTTAGCAGTGAATATAACTAGGCTGAGAAAAAAATTATATAATACGGAAATTGCAGATTTAATACAAACTAAAAAAGGAATAGGATATTTTCTAAACAGAAAGTAATATATGAAATTAATCATTGAATGTATAAAAAGTGAATATAAAGTATTCTTTGCTTTCTTCTATTGTGTTTTTACATTCGGAACTATTTTTTTATTAGCCGATTTGCCTAAAGAATATTTTCTTTTAGCTATTCAAATTATAATATTTGGGATAATGCTCTATATTTTAGTGCAGTGTTTTAACTATAGAAAAAAAGAAAAAATAAAAGAAAAGTTACAATGCTTATATGATGAAAATAAAATTTTACAAAATCGATTACTAGATGAAAAAAAAGATCTTGAAGAATATTTTTTATTATGGGTGCATCAAATCAAAACGCCTATAACAGTTTCTAATCTAATTTTGCATAAATTTGATTTTGATTATGCAAATAAGTTAAAAGAACAAATGTTTTATATTGAAAAATACGTGAATATGGCAATTAACTATTTGAAAATTAAAAATAGACAAGCAGATATGGATATTGCGCCTGTAAAGCTAAATGAATTAATTAATCCTTTGTTGAAAAAATATGCCATGCTTTTTATAGATAAACATATTTCTTTAGAGTATATTCCAATAAAAGATACTGTAATTACTGATTCTAAATGGTTTTCTGTTCTTTTAGAGCAGATACTTGCTAACGCTATTAAATATACGAATAATGGAAAAATTTCGATTTTTTACGATGCAAATAAAAATATTTTGTTTATAGAAGATACAGGAATTGGTATAAGAACAGAAGATTTAAATAAAATTTTTGATCGTGGATACTCTGGATTTAATGGGCGAATCAATGAAAAAGCAAGCGGATTAGGATTGTATTTAGTTAAAAAAATATCTGAACTTTTAAATATAAAAGTGAAAGCAAATTCAATTTTACATAAAGGCAGTACATTTTCAATTTATTTTCCAAACAATCTTACAAAAATGTAAGTTTAGCTTAGCAAATGTAATATTAGATAAATGCGCGACACAGATAGGAGAAATAGAATAAAACCATAAAACTAAGGAGAGTATATGACAATTTTAGTTCTTAAAAATGTGAAGCGTGTTTATAAAACAGGGAGTGTATTAACTGAAGTACTCAAAGAGGTAAATTTCTCTGTAGAAAAAGGGGAATTTATTTCAATAATGGGTGAATCAGGAGCTGGAAAAACAACGCTTTTAAATATTATAGCAACTTTAGATAAACCTACATCGGGTACAGTTGTTTTAAATGGGAGAGATATTGGAACGCTGAAAGACAGTGAGATTTCACAGTTTAGAAGAAAAGAATTAGGTTTTGTATTTCAAGATTTCAATCTATTAGATCAGTTTACTAACCGTGAAAATATTTACTTGCCATTAGTGTTGTCAAATGAAAATTTAGATGTAATGAAAAACAGGCTAAAAACTTTGACTGAACAATTAGGTGTAGGTGAGTTACTGGATAAATATCCATATGAGATCTCAGGTGGTCAAAAGCAAAGGATAGCTATTGCTAGAGCAGTAATAACAGAACCGTCACTTTTATTAGCAGATGAACCTACAGGAGCTTTAGATTCAGCTTCATCGGAAATGATTATGCGTTTATTTGATTCACTCAATTGTAGCGGACAGACGATTATAATGGTTACTCATTCTTTAAGAGCAGCTTGTTACGCTAAAAGGGTGTTGTTTATTAAAGATGGAATTGTTTATCATGAAATTTTTCGTGGTGAGAATGAGAATCATACAGATTTTATGGAACGTATACATCAGGCGCAAGTGATAGTGAATCGAGGTGGCAACAATGAAATTTTCTGTGATTAGAAAATTTGTTTTTAAAAATCTGCGAGCCAATCGTTTATTTGAGCTTCCTTTTATACTATCGTCTGGGATTATATTTATTATTTTAAATATTATGGCAAGTTTAAGTAGCAATCAGTATGTGCAAAAAAGGCATGAAAATTTGCCAACTATAATTAATATTGGAATTATTATAATTGGTATTTTCACAATCGTTTTTATATTTTATGCTACGACTTTTTTATTAAAAAGAAGAAATAAAGAATTTGCTTTATACGCAATATTAGGTTTGGAAAAAAATGATATAAGAAAAATTATTGCTCTAGAGTTTTTCATACTATTTACTTTTATTGGATTTATATCAGTGGTTGGGGGGTATGTTTTCGGGCAACTTACTTTTATGGGATTAAATAAGCTGATGCACGATATTTCAGGCAAGCCCATGGACTACCCGTTTAGTATACAAGCTATGGTTATAAGTATTATACTTATAGTGTTTTTGTATATTGTTACAGTTGTGCGTGCCAGTTTTAACATATATTTATCAACGCCTGTCCAGCTTTTGGGAAAACAATATAGTGGGGAAGGTGAACCTAAATCAAGATGGTTCCTTATGCTAATTGGATTTGTAACTTTGCTTTTAGGATATTATATTGCAATCTTTACAGAAGGAACTATATCTTCTCTTTTATATTTCCTATTTGCAGCTCTTCTTGTGATGTTGGCAACTTACTTACTTTATATATCTTTTTCTATTATTATTTTGAAAAAGCAAAGAAAATTGAAAAGCTATTATAAACCGATTAAATTTTTAGCAACTAGTGGTCTTTTATATCGAATAAAAAGCAATGCTATGTCTCTTGCAAGTATATCAATTTTAAGTGTTGGTGTGATTCTTGCTTTATCTGCTACTGCAACTATATATTCGAATATTCAAACTACTGCAGAAAATATATTACCTAGAGAATATCAAATTCAAAGCAATATTTCATTGGATGAGAATAATTACAAAAATGTAGCGCAGAATTTGAAAAATGAAGTAAATTCTACAGTTGATAATAAAAATCAAATACAAAAAGAATTCATTAACTATAATATGATTACTGTAGCTGAAAATAGTGGTAATACGTTTAAAGAATATAACTACTATAAAACGAAGAGTGTTTCTGAGCCACCTCTTATATTAGTTTATGACTTATCAGGTTATAATCAGCGTACTGGTAAAAATATTCATTTGAAAAACAATGAAATATTGATGTGTGCAAACCGAAATAATATGATGAAAATGAATAAAATAAAAATTGGTAATCGCACGTTTAAAGTAAAAAGTATTGAAAATATTGTACCATCTTATTATGCTACTGAATGTTTTTGTATTGTTGTAAAAGATTTTAAAACTATGCAGTATTTATCTTCTGTTTTAAAAGAATATAATCCTGAGTTATCAAAATTGGAAAATGCACAGATTAATTGTGTTATGAATTGGAATGTTAAAGGTATATCTGCTGAAAAATATCGTACAACATTAAAATCATTAGAAAATAAAACAGGGTATAGGACAGATAGTCGTACAGAGAACATTAATCATATGTATGAACTAGATGGAGGATTTCTATTTATCGGTGTTGTGATAAGTATAATCTTCTTAACTGGAACTATTGTAATAACTTATTATAAACAAATAGTTGAAGGTTATGAGGATAGGAAAAAATATCAAATAATGAAAAAGATAGGTTTGGAAGATAAAATTATTAAGAAAAGTAGCGCATCGCAAATTGTGTGGATGTTTTTTGCGCCACTTGCTATCGCAATATTCCACTGTTTAGTGGCTTCAAAGATTATATATCAATTTTTAGGTTTATTTGGTGTCAAAAATTTTGCAGAATATTGCATATATTTTATTGCTACAATAGCTGTATTTTGTGTTATATATTTTATAATATTCAAATTGACATCGAGAGTTTACTGTAAAATTGTGCAGTGAGCGTATATTTTTATTCAATAAAGCCCTATCGTAATATAGTCGATAGGGCTTTATTGAGTTATATAAGAATGAAAATTTATTTTAGTTTTAAATTAGCATTTTTTTATTTTCCAAACTCTAGTTTGAAAAAATCTAATCATGATGATAGTTCCTTTCCAACATACATAACCTAATGCAGTGAATATTATTGCCATAAGTATTCCGATTAGCAATGCTGGAAAGCCAATTATTTCTTGATTAAAGAAAACAAATTTAATGTTTCCAATTATAGGAATGAAAAATATAGTTTTGAATAATCCCATGAATCCAGCTAAAAGACAAATTCCTCCTGAAATAAAAAATGAAAAAGCTATAATTGCCAAACTTGGAATAATTGATATCCAAGCTAAAGAGGCAAGTGAATAAAGTCCCAACAGTTGTATGAATTTTGTAAATGAAAATGATGGATTTGAAGTAAATGTTTCACTAATATATTGCATTGCTAATACTTTTGGAGATTCTATTGTGTCTAAAATTTCTTCTTCTGTTTGACCATTTTTCATGCGTTCATAAAAAGAGTTTTTAAGTTCATTTAAAATATCAATTTTTTCTGAAACGGGTATATTTACTAAGTAACGATCTAATTCGGACAAATAGTTATTTAATTTTTTTGATATTTTTATACACATTATTTATCTCATTTCTAATTCTGAAATACTTGTTACTAATTTTTTCCAGTCAGTGTCTAATTGATTTAGATAGGATAATCCTTGTTGCGTAATACTATAATATTTACGAGGAGGACATCCTTCATCTGTATTTTGCCAATATGATTTTAAATAACCATTTTTCAAGAGCCTCCTGAGTAGAGGATAGATTGTGCTTTCTTTAGTCTTCAACATAGAGTATATGTTTAAAGATTGAATTAGCTCGTAACCATAGCGATCTTTTTTTCGTATTAGGATTAATATTGCGTATTCTAAAGTTCCTCTTTTGATTTGTGAAATCCAATCTTTATTCATAAATTTTCGCTTTTCATATGTAGTTCTATATATAACATATATACATTGTACTACATAGTATATACGTTACAATAGGTGTATAAAATATCTACATATTTATATTTGTTTATTTTCTGAATTTTTATATTGACGTAAAAAATTTTTTCACAGTACCATATGTTAAATATTTATCGTTTTAATTTTTCTAATATAGCATTATATATGCCGTTTTAAAGCACTATATATCACATATGCAACATGAAATATTTAATGAGTAAATATTATTTGTATTCTGTATTTTCTATAAAATATTTTTATTATTATTTGTAATATTATTTGAAAAACTTTTGATAAATAAGTCCCCAAAGATTATGAATTGTTAAAGAATAATTACCTGGTTGTTCCAGCAAGCGACCACCAAAACCTTTTTTGAAATTTAATATACCTTCGTCTTCTTGCCCTGAATGCTTACCCATAGTTCCATAATAGTTATATCTTTTTATTCCATATTCAAGAGCCTTAGTTTGAGCATAATGTTGTATCAATTGAGATGCGCATAGACCAAAATATTTTTCATAAGAACCGCTAAATAAATATGTCATTTCGTTGTTATAAGTGACAAAAGTTGCGCCTGATAAGTAAATTCGCGATGAGTGTTCATCTAAAAGCGAAGTTATAGTCTCAATATTCTTATCATAAGAATCAAGTTCTATTAAACGTGATTTTAACTTACCAGCTGAATTTTTACCAATTCCTGCTTTAACATCAGCTTCAAGTTGTTTACATTGCAAAGTCAAATCAGCTTTTTTTTTCTTTAAATTTTCTATAGATTCCTTTGGGTCAATATAAGCTAAAATAATCATAGCTTTTGCTGAATTTTGATTAAAATAATGTAGAAATTGTTTATAATATTCGGCAGATCTAAAGGAAAAATGACGTCTTTCAGCTGTATGTTCTATTAAATCTGAAAAAATTTTAAGCTGTTCAATATCTTTTGCTTCAAGGCAATGAATAGAATATTTTTTTGCTTTATTAATATGATTTCTAGCTTTACCAGTATAACTATTCCAAAGATCCTTTGGATTTTTTATAGTCATAAAATCTTTAACAAAAAACCAACGTCCAACTCCATTAATATAAGTATTCTGGAAGCCATCATGAGTAAAACCTGCCAAAATAAGATTTTGATTTATTTTATTTATATCATTTTTACATTCTATATTAGGAGTAATAGACAAATGTATAATTCCTTGTTTTTTCAAAAAATCTTTAACTAGTTCAAAAAATATTATTAATAATTTTGAATCATTATAATCGATTAAAGGTCCTTGATTACATTTAGCAACTTTGAAAATTTTCATTGCTGGGTACACTGAAAAAAGCCCACCTGCCAAGCTTTCGCCTTCAGCATTTTTCATTATCAAAGGAAAGTATGTCTGCCCATTTTTTTCAAGGTAATTTGCCATATTGCCACTTTGAACAAAACTTGCAGGATAAGCTGGAATATTAGGTTTCCATTTTAATGCAAACTCATCCCATTGTTCAGCAGATACTTTATGTAATACAAATTTTTCATTCAAACTGCTGTTGTATTCATGGCGCATAGTTTAATTTCCTTGTATTTCATTAAAAGAGCTGTAAAACCACCTATAATTATATGCTTATATTCTATTTAGTGACAACTTTCAGTTATTATCGTAAGTTTTAAAAAAGTTAATACAATTTAATTTGCTTTTATATGCTAGTAAATAAGAATATGAAAAAAGTAAAAATTGTTGTAGAAAATAGAATTTTCATATCTAGTTTCATGTGTAGTGCCTGCCTGAATATTGTAAGCAAGCAGGCACTTTTTATTTGCAATTATTTAGATTTAGCATGCGAATATTTACGTGTAATTGTAATTCCTGCTATAGCAAATATTGCTGTTGCAAATAAAATATTAACATTTATACCTGTATATGCTAATTTATTTTTCTGTTTTTCAGCATTAGACTTATCTGCTGGTTTAGTGTTTGATTTTCCTGAAATAATATTATTTTTGTTTACATTATTTTCAGTATTATTTGTAGTATTCGGATTTTTTGTAATCAATTTAAATGTTTGCGTTTTTACCTTACCATTTTTCGGTATTGATATGTCAGATTCAGTATTTGTAGCATTTATATTTTCTAAGAATGATGTTGGCAATATAGCGCGCAATTTAGCGTCTGACCAATCAACAGTAGATTTTACATCAATAGTAATAGGTGAAGGCAACAAGTCTGAGTTTGCTGTTTTATTTTCAAAACGTAATCTCACATATCCTTGTTTAGGCTGTGGATCTGTTGAATTTACAATGAAATTATTATCTTTTTGTATTTTAATTTTTGCTGTCACTGTAAACATTACATCATTTCCCCAGCGTAATGTAATAGTTTTATTATTTTCTAAATTATCATAATCTTTAATTTCAATGTATTGACCATTATTTTTGGCATGATCATTTTCCTTCACTGGTAGGATTTTGCCTTTATCGTCAATGATAGGATTTTTTATAAAATTAGTGTAAGCTTCGATTTCGGTTGTCTGACTACCAATATCCCAAGCTGCAGTTCGTGATACCTTAGAAACAACTGATGCATCAGTAATATTATTTCTTCCTAATTTTATTTCATGTAGTTTAGGTAAATTTTTAAATACACTAATGTCTTTGATGAGATTATTTTGTAAGTTTATTTCATCTAAGTTTTGTAGTGATTTTAAGAAAGATATATCTTTTAGATCTGAAGCAATTATTGTTAGATCTTCCAAATTCGTGAGTTTACTTATAGGTGTAAAATCTTTTAGATTTTGTGCTCTAAGTATTTTCAACGATTTGAGTGTTTTTAGGCTGGTAAGCGGTGAAATGTTGCTAAATTTATTATTACTTAAATCTAGTTCTTCTATATTTGTCAAGTTTTGTAAAGGTGAAAGATCTTCTATTTTATTCTCATTTAAAAATAGATGTTTTAATTTTGATAGTTTTGTTATTGCTTGAATGTTTGAAAT
Organism: uncultured Actinomyces sp.; assembly: GCA_946998115.1. GTDB lineage: Bacteria > Actinomycetota > Actinomycetes > Actinomycetales > Actinomycetaceae > ZJ293. The sequence goes on from CAMPYB010000011.1 coordinate 11,492, forward strand.
GTTTTTATTACCGCCTAAAGCGAGTATTTCCAATTTTGCCAGTCCTGATAAAGCATTTATATCTGCAATTTTATTTCCGTCTAAATAGACTTTTTCAAGATTGACTAGTTTGCTTAATGCATTGATAGATTCAACTTTATTGTTGGAAAGTTTGAGTTCTTGCAAATGTGTTAAATTAGATAAAGGCGTTATATCAGTTATTCCTGATGTGCGACCTAAATCTAGTTTTTTAAGATTTGTCATTTTAGAAAGTGCATCTATATTTTTGATTCCACGGTTATTAAACAAATCTAATGTTTCTAGATTAACAAGATCTTTTAGTGGTGATATATCGTTAATTTTATTTATGCTAAGATTTAATTCTTTTAAATTTTTTAATGTAGATAGAGGAGCAATATTTGTTATCTCTTTGTTTTCTTTATAATTGTAAATACTTTTTAGGTTGAGAGTTTGTAATTTTACTAGTTTACTCAAAGGTGTAAGGTCGATAGTTTCATTTCCTTGTAAGTTTAAATATGTCATATTTGTTGCATATTGTAGGCCTTCTAGGTTTTGAATTCCGCCTGAACGTGCTTGTGTAAAGTTTAAACCACAATTTAGTCCTACTATTTTTTCCATATTATCTTTAGTGATTTTATCATCAGGCACGTTTATTCCTTGATGTTTTAATTGATTTAATATGGCTGTGCGTAACTTTGGATCCGGTATGTTAATTTCATTGGTTGTTATCAAATTTGGTTGTGGCTTATTTGCGTTTGCACTGTTATGTGTAACATTAGTGTCTTTATTATTTGCGTCAGTGTTTTGCGTATTTTGGGAATCAGCTGTGTTTGATACAGTGCCTGCTTTATTATCAACTGTTGTATTAGTTGTAACAGTTTCGGTTTGTGTATCTGCGTGAGCAAATGGTGCGACACTCATTGTTGTAACTAATGCTATAGCTGAAGCACTTGCTAATATATGTGAACATTTTATAATATTTGTTTTCACTTTATCTCCAATGATTATCTATAGACAAATATATGTTTAAATAAGGATAGCCTAACCTAACTTAATATAAAAGATGTATTTTTCTATTATTTAGTAAATATGTACATCTTTTAACTGAATTCCATTACTAATTGATAAAAATTCTTTATTTGGTTTTTGTGTAAATATTGTAAATAATACAAGTAAAGTTTTGAAAAAATATAAAAATTTTCTATTTTGAAGTGTTTATTTATATCGAGCAAAATTTATTATCTTTACTAAAAAATTACTTTAAGTATACCTGTGCTTTGTGATATTTAAAATTTGGTGTAATGTATTAAGAGGTATTTGTTTTATGAAAACTATACTATTGATTCTGTAGAATGTTTAAACTAAAAGCACGAAAAAGGAGAAATCGTGTCTGAATGTGACCGTCATTTTGACAGTGAAAAAGCTTGCGAAAATCGCGAGAATGAAAAATACGTACAAAATACGGAAAATATTCAAAATGACAATATTATTCACCTTGCAAATAAAATTACCGCAAATAATATAAATTCATATTACAGTGCATATTCGGTATTTGAACAGGTAAATATACCAAATCAATTAAAAGAGAATTTAGCACTATTTTTATATCTAGTGCGTAAAGTAATATCTGAATACGATGAAGATTTATGCAAAACATTTGACACGTTACTTTCAGATTTTATAAAAGCTAATAATCAAAATAGTAGTTATGATGAAGAAAAAAAAGCAGTTATTCAAAAAGCAGTTCAAGCTATAGAAAAACTTGAAATACAACAAACAACAATGCTAGCACGTGCATTTGCTTCTTATTTTCATTTAGCTAATATTTGCGAAGAAAACTATCGTGTAAATGCATTATGTGCACGAGAAAAAACAATTCCTTTGTCTAAAAAAGATAATCCAGATGCTGATCCAAATAATGCTCTTTCAATGGCATATCGTAAAATTGTGCAAGAATCTGGCAAGACAAAAGCTTCGATTTTGCTTCAAAAACTTGAATTTCACCCTGTATTTACAGCACATCCAACTGAGGCTCGTAGAAAAACAGTTGAAAATCGTATTAGAACTATTTCTAAATTACTTGAAAAACGTTCACGTCTGGGTGGTCCTTCGCTTGCTGAAAACGAACGACAAATGCTTGAAGAAATAGAAGCATTATTTAGGACTTCACCAATTGGTATAAAAAAACCTACACCAGTAGAAGAAGCCGATACGATTATAGATATATTTGATCACACATTATTTGATATGGTACCTAATGTGTACCGACGCTTTGATGACTGGGAACTTGGAGATAATGCAGGTAAAGTACCACCAGTTTGTCCAGCATTTTTCAAACCAGGAAGCTGGATAGGTACAGACCGTGATGGTAATCCTAATGTTACAGCAAAAGTGAGTAGGAAAGTTGCGGAAAAATTTCGAGTTCATATGTTAGAATCGCTTGCGAAAGAAACATCTAATATAGCTAAAAGTATAACTTTGGATGCATTTTCAACACCTCCATCTAAAGATTTAAAAAATTTATGGAATCATCAAGTTGAAATGAGTGAGGCACTTTCAAATCATGCTTTGCAAGTATCATCAAGCCAATTACATCAAGCAGTTTTAGAAGTAATTGCTAATCGTCTTGAAGCAACAATTACCAGAACTGCTGACTTAATGTATTCAAGCGTGGAAGATTTTCTTGATAATCTTCATGTTGTACAAGATTCGCTTGCAAAAGCAGGAGCTAAAAGGCTTGCATATGGACCAGTGCAACGTTTAATTTGGCAGACAGAAACATTCGGATTTTCTATGGTTGAAATGGAATTTCGACAGCATTCAATTGTACATACTCGTGCGCTTGAAGATATTCGCAAAAATGGTCGTTGGAGCGAGCATGGACAGTTGCAACCTATGACGAAAGAAGTGCTTGACACATTTAGAGCTATTGGTTCAATTCAACATAGAAATGGTGTAAATTCTGCTCGACGTTATATTATATCGTTTACAAAATCTGCACAAAATATTGAGGATGTTTACACTCTTGCAAATCTTGCTTTTGCTCATAAAAAAGATGTGCCAATCTTAGATGTAATACCATTATTTGAACAGATAGAAGATTTAAATAATGCAGTAGATACTTTAACAGAAATGATAAAATTACCGTCTGTTCAAAAAAGACTTGAGCAGACAGGACGTCATTTGGAAGTTATGCTTGGATACTCAGACTCTTCAAAAGATGCAGGACCTACTTCTGCAACACTTGTTTTACATGAAACTCAAGCACGCATAGCTAAATGGGCTAAAAATAACAATATTAAACTTATATTAATGCATGGTAGGGGTGGAGCTGTTGGTAGAGGCGGTGGCCCAGCAAACCGCGCAGTTTTATCGCAACCTACTGGTTCTGTAAACGCTTTCTTTAAGCTTACTGAACAAGGAGAAGTAATTTTTGCTCGTTATGGAGATCCAATTCTTGCGCGCAGACATATAGAATCTGTTGCAGGAGCAACACTTTTGCAATCTGCACCATCTATTGAAAATATTAATACACAGACAAAGCAAAAGTATCTTTCTTTGTCTGAAAAGCTAGACAATGTTGCACATCGTCGGTTCTTACAACTAATTCACACTGAAGGATTCCCTGAATGGTTTTCAACTGTTACGCCACTAACTGAAATAGGTATGATGCCAATTGGTAGCCGTCCAGCAAAGCGCGGTTTAGGTGCTACATCTCTCGCGGATTTACGTACTATACCTTGGATTTTTTCATGGGCACAAGCTCGAACAAATTTAGCCGCATGGTATGGTTTGGGAACAGCATGTGAAAACATAGGCGATTTGAAGCTTCTAAAATCTGCATATGAGCAATGGCCATTATTTACTACATTTATTGATAATATAGAAATGTCATTGGCAAAAACGGATATTCATATTGCTAAAATGTATTTAAAACTAGGCAAGCGTGACGATCTCACTAAAATGGTTATTGATGAGATGGAACTCACTAAAAAATGGGTGCTTTCTATTACATGTAATAATTGGCCTTTGGAACACAGAAGGGTGTTGGGTCCTTTAATTCACATGCGTCGCCCATTTGTAGATATACTTTCTGTAACACAAGCTTATGCTTTATCTGTTCTTAGAAGTCGGGGAGAAGAACTTTCGCAAGAAGAGAAAGAAAAATTTACGTATCTTATATTATGCACTGTTTCAGGAGTTGCAGCTGGATTGCAAAACACAGGATGATAAGCATAAAACTATAATGCTTTTGTGCTTATTTCATGTATTGTGTATTCGACATTTATAAAATGTTTTAAAATTATGAAATAAGATTTATAAAACATGTTTATGCAAGTGAGTTAATTTCTTTTTTCAATTTCAGATTTAAATAATCCGAATTGAATAGTTATTACCGTTACAAGAATTAGTGCAAAAGTATAAAAAGAATATTGTAATACTGCAATAGGTGATACGCCAGCCAGTCCTGCAACTATAAGCATGCCTGTGTCATGAGGCATAAGTGATAAAAATGCGCAAGCAAATATATCTAAAAGTGATGCTAGACGTTTAGGTGCTATGTTGTATTTTTTACCTATATCTTTAGCCATCGATGAAGAGATTATTATTCCTATAGTATTATTAAGCAAAGTTGCTGATAAAATTCCAGATAGAAAAGATATGCCATATTCTGCTCCGCGACGAGTATGAATGTGCGAAGTTATTGAATTTATAAGCCATTGCACTCCACCATAATAACGAACGATACCAATAATCCCTGAGATCAAAATTGCAACTAATGAAATATCAAATACATTTGACATACCTTCAGAAAGAGCCTGAATCCAAGTGAAAAAAGTAATTTTCCCCTGAATGATTCCTATCATTCCTGTCGAGATAGTTCCCAGTAATAAAACAAATACAACATTCATACCGAGTAAAGCTAGAATTATAACAATAATATAAGGCATTATTTCTATAAAATTATATGAAAAAGCTTTATTTATACTAGCAGTATTTGATAAACCATATGCAATAGTTGCTATAATTGCAGCTGGCATAGCGATGAAAAAATTCATGCGGAACTTATCTTTCATTTCAGCGCCGACACATTGAGTTGCTGAAATAGTTGTATCTGAAATCATAGATAAATTGTCACCAAAATATGCACCACCTATGATTGCGGCACATGTTAGAGGTAAATTTAAATTAGCTCCTTGTGCAACATCTATTGCAACTGGAGCTAAAGCTGCAATAGTGCCCATAGATGTACCAATAGCTGTTGATATAAATGCTCCCATTATAAAAATACCAGGAACCATTAAATTAGATGGAATATGAGTTAAGCTGAAATTTACTATAGATTCTTTGCCACCCATTGATGCCGCTCCAGATTGGAAAGCACCTGCTAGTAAATAAATAAGCACAAGCATCATTACAGTTTTATTACCCATATTTTCACAAAGAATATCCAGCTTTTTAGAAATGGTAGTTCTTCTATACATTATTAGCGATATTCCTATTGCAATTATTAATGCAATATGTCGCGGAAATTTAGAAAAAGGGTCTTGCGAATTCATTGCAGTAAAATAAACACCACTGCCTATATATAATACTAAAAAAATTATTAAAGGAATAAAAGCTTTAAATCCGATTCCTTTTTCGTCATGTTTTGTGTCTATGATAGTCTCCAAAGATAAGCCATAACTATTATGAGAATATTATAATATATTTCTTTTATCAGTTTTTGCAAATTCTGTTAATAGTATAATTACATATTTTTGCACCTTGTTTATTCTTATATGATTACTAACTGAAACAACATTTATAACATTTAAAAACCATTTATAATTCCATATTTAATCTTTTTACTTAATATTTTATGGAAAAGATTAAAAATAAATGTTGATATTATATTTGAAAAATAGAATTTTAATTATTTAAAAGAATTTTTAAAAGATTATAGTTACTTTATTTTATTAGTAATATTATTAAAGTACGTGAAAATATTAAAATGAATTTTACGTATTGTTATAGGTAAATATATATGTCATAAAGCATATTAATTATTAATTAGGAATGAGACTATAATGGGTTGTACAACAATATTAGTGGGGAAAAAAGCAAGTTTTGATGGTTCCACACTGGTTGCTCGTAATGAAGATTCTCCATCAGGCATATTTATGCCTAAAAAATTTATTGTAGTTGAACCTGAAGATCAGCCTAAGGTTTATAAATCAGTCTTATCTCATGTAGAAATTCAACTTCCTTCAAATCCTATTCGTTATACTTGTATGCCTAATGGTATTGCAGACGAAGGAATTTGGGGAGCATATGGTGTAAATGCTAAAAATGTGTCTATGACTGCAACAGAAACTTTAACAACAAATGAGCGAGTGCTTGCCGCTGATCCTCTAGTAAAATATGTACCATCAAAAGGTGAACCTACAAGTAAAGACTTTGTTCCTGAAAAAATTGGCGGTATTGGTGAAGAAGATATAGTAACTTTAGTTCTACCTTATATTAATTCTGCACGCGAAGGTGTATTAAGACTTGGTGAAATTTTGAGCCAATATGGAACTTATGAAATGAATGGTATTGCATTTCAGGATGTAAATGAAATATGGTGGCTAGAAACTATTGGTGGACATCACTGGATAGCACGTAGGGTGCCAGATGACAGCTATGTTATTATGCCAAATCAGCTTGGTATTGATAATTTTGATTTAGATGACGCATTTGGTGCAAAAGAAAATCATCTTTGCTCAAGTGATTTACGTGAATTTATTGAACATTATCATTTGGATCTTAGCTTTGATGGACAATTAAATCCTAAAGATGCCTTTGGTAGCCACAGCGATGCTGACCATGTTTATAACACTCCTAGATCGTGGGTTTTACACAGATTTTTTAATCCTACAACTTATGTATGGGATGGTGAGTATGCTGATTTCACTCCGAATGCTGATAATATTCCATGGGCCCAAATTCCTGAACGAAAAATAACTGTAGAAGATATTAAATATGTTTTATCTCATCATTATCAAGGCACACCTTATGACTGTTACGGTAAATTTGGTGATAAAAGAGGTATTTTCCGTCCAATTGGTATAAATCGTAATAATTTCTTAGGATTAGTTCAAATTAGACCTTATGCTCCTGAAGAAATAGCAGCAATTCAATGGATGTCATTAGGAAGTAATGTTTTCAATGCTATGATACCTTTTTATAGCAATGTGTCAAAAACACCAGAATATTTTGCTAATTCAACAGCAAGAGTTACAACTGATAATTTTTATTGGACTAATCGTATAATCGGCGCATTATCAGATGCTCATTTTTCTATATGTAAGCCACATATTGAACGATATCAGTTATCTGTGCAATCTAAAACTATGGGTATAATAAATAATAGTGATGCAGATTTTGTCGAAAAATTCGATAAACTTTTATCACAAAAAGCACAAGATACTATGAATAACAAGCAAATTTTAGATTTCTGTGAACAAGTAAATGAAAAAATTGCTAAAATAACACAACTTGAAACAGAAGATGTTCTTGACAAAGTTTTATATACAGCAAGTAATGCAATGAAAAATGGTTTTTCAAGATCAGATTCCTAATAAATCAGATTCCTAAAATAACAAAAATGGGGCAAATAAAATATTATTTGTCCCATTTCAGTTTAATTTGTCTATATTTTACTTATTAAATTCTATTAAAAGTAATTATTTGTGAATATGTGAATAATTTTATATGACTTTAAAGTCATATTTTAAACAAGGGAAATAAAAAATTAAAATAATATGTTACATAGGCATGCTTAGCATAAATATATACAAATATGTGTTATATGTATAGGAGTAAAATATGAGAACGAAAAAAATCAAACGCATATTTTTAGCTGCCGGGTGTTTTTGGGGAGCGCAAGGTTATTTTAAAAAAATAGAAGGTGTAGTTGATACAAAAGTTGGTTATGCTAATGGTAAAACTACTCATACAAATTATATGAAACTAAAAGATACTGATCATGCTGAAACGCTTCAACTTGATTATGACATAAACTGTATATCACTTTCTGAAATATTACGTCATTATTTTCGCATAATAGATCCACTATCAATAAATAAGCAAGGAAATGATAAAGGTAGACAATACCGTACAGGTATTTTTTACACTGATGTTGATGATTTAGAAATTATTGAAAAATCAATATTTGCATTAGAGAAAATGCTAGGACAAAAAGTTGCTATAGTAGTACAACCTTTGGAAAATTTCGTTTTAGCAGAAGAGTACCATCAAGATTATTTAGATAAAAATCCTCAAGGGTATTGTCATATAAATTTAGCATTAGCTGATATGCCGTTTGAAAATACGTGTTCTGAAGTTGATTTAGATAAATCAAAAAGTAAATTAACAGAACTGGAATATAATGTTACACAAAATTCATATACTGAAAAGCCTTTTTCTAGTGAATATTCAGATTCTGATGAACGCGGTATATATGTTGATATAGTTAGTAAAATACCTTTATTTTCTTCTAAAGATAAATATGATGCAGGTTGCGGATGGCCAAGTTTTACTAAACCAATATCGCAAAAAGAAATTACTTATCACATTGATCGTTCTTTATTTACTGAGCGTACAGAAGTGAAAAGTAGATATGCTCAAAGTCATTTAGGGCATGTTTTTGCTGATGGACCTAAAGACAGGGGAGGACTGCGTTATTGTATTAATGGTGCTTCTTTGGAATTTATTCCTGAAGAACAGATGGAAGAAAAAGGTTATGGTCAATATTTAGCTGATTTATAATCAGCATACTTTAATAAGGTTTTAGTATTTTCATAACAGTCTTTTATAAATTGTTCGATAATTTTAATTTTTGCAATAATAAAACTATTCTATTTTTATAGTTATTATTCATAAAAAATTCATCTTATTATTTTAAGATTTTTGTAAATCCTTAGAAAGTAGGAGGAATTTTGGGAATATTGAAATTATCTTGGACATATATTTCAAGAAAGAAAAATAGGAGTATTAGCATTTTTCTAATACTCCTGTTAATTTCATCTGTACTTTATGCATCTTTATCTATAAATAAAACTAATACAAAATTAGAGGAGAAAATATATAAAATATCAAATTCATCATTTAGTGTTAAACCAAAAAATAAATTAGGTAGTATAAATCCGAGAATAATAGAAAAAATATCGAAAAATAAATTAATTAATAAAACAAACTATAAATATGATTCTGTAGTACAACTAGAAAAGTACAAAGTTGTAAATATAAAACAAAATGTTCAATTAGACGGTATTAAAAATAACAATTTTTTATCTTTAGAAAGTGCGAGCAATACTGATTTATTAAAAGAATTTTCAAGTGGCGTTTTTAAAATAGTTAAAGGTAAAGCTATCAATGAACATGACAAATCAAAAATTTTAATACATGAAAAATTAGCAAAAGAAAACAACTTAAAAATAGGCGACAAAATAACAATTTCAAATGCTTATAACAGTCAGATTTCAAATAGCGAAAATGTGAATATGGCAAAAAATAATAAAAAAATAACATTAGAAGTTATTGGAATATTCACGGGTAAAAAACAAGAAAATTATAATGGATTGTCATCAGATCTTTCAGAAAATACTGTATATGCAGATTATAATTCTGCGCAAAAATTAGGTGAAAAAGACAGTGATAAGAATATAACTGAGGCTACTTTTTTTACTAAAAATTTAAAATCAATGGAAAAAATTATTTCTGATATAAAAAAGAATAATAATAAAGCTATTCAAATACAAAAAGATAGTAAGGCTTTTAATACTATTTTCCAACCAATTAAAATTATAAAAAATATTATTCAAACTATAATAATTTCTCTAGTATTTTCTGGTATTTTAGTTATTTGTCTAATTCTAATTTTTAATATAAGACAAAGACTAAACGAAATAGGCATAATGCTTTCCATAGGAATAAGTAAAAAACAAATTATAAGTCAGTTTATTTGTGAATTGTTATTAATCTCATTACCTGCATTTATAATATCGATTATTACAGGAGTATTAATAAAAAATACAATTTTTAAAAATTTGACTATAAATGCGAGTGAAAATTTTTCAGGAAATTCATTTTTTACTGTTGAAACTTTTACTACAGGACTTCAAACATATGGAATCATTTTAGGAATAATAGTTATTTCAATTACTATAACTTCTTTAATATTTTTATCACAAAAACCAAAAACAATTTTATCTCAAACAAGTTAAGGAAAGAAAATGACAATATTAAAAATGGAAAATATAACTTTCAGGCATAATAATTCTAAAGAAAAAATTTTATCTCAAGCTAATGCTGAATTTTCAATAGGACAATTTTATGCAATTGTAGGTAAATCAGGCGCTGGAAAAACTACACTTTTATCTTTGCTTGCAGGCCTTGATGTACCTGAAAAAGGACGTATCATATTTGATGATAATGACATAGCAAGTACTAGTTATAATCATCATAGAAAAAATAACATTTCTATAGTTTTTCAAAATTATAATTTAATAGATTATTTAACTCCTTTAGAAAATATAAGATTAGTGAATAAATCTGCTGATAAAAGCATACTTTTGGAATTGGGATTAGAAGAAAAGCATATACATAGAAATGTTTTGAAATTATCAGGAGGTCAGCAACAAAGAGTTGCTATTGCAAGAGCTTTAGTTTCTAATGCACCTGTAATTTTAGCTGACGAGCCTACTGGAAATTTAGATGAAGGAACTTCCGCAGAAATAATAAAAATACTTAAAAAATTAGCTTTATCTAAAAATAAATGTGTAATAGTTGTCACGCACAGTAAAGAGGTCGCAAATGCTGCTGATAAAATTTTTGAACTTAAAAATAAAAATTTAGTGGAAATAAAAAATGCGAGTCTTAGTAAAGTTATAGGGAGAAAATAATGTTTAGAAATGCTTTAGCGTATGTGACTAGGAAAAGAGTTAAATCGCTTATTCTTCTTTTGATAATATTAGCAATGTCTACATTATCTTTAATTAGTTTTTCAATAAAGACTGCTACAAATAATGTTGCATCTGAAAGTTTTAAAAATATTGACAACAGTTTTTCAATACAAATTAATCGTTCAGTAAATCCTGGAACACCTAGAGGTGCTGGAAATGTTAAAGGTGAATACATAAAAAAAATTTCAGATAATAAAAATATTAAAAATTATGTTAAAAGGATTAATATTGTCGCGGACCTTGTAGATCACGATATTGTTAAGAGTAGCAGTTCCGATGAAGGAAATGAACAAAGACGTGAAAATTTTAAAAAAACAATTATGGGTACAGGTGTAAACGATTCTTCTAAGGAAGATAAATTTACAGCTGGAACATTTAAATTAGTTTCAGGTAGGCATATAAAAAATGGCGATAAAAATGTTGTGCTTGTACATGAAGAATTAGCTAAAAAAAATAATTTGAAAGTAGGAGATAAGCTTACATTAAAGTCTAATTTATTTGATGCTGATAATGTGAAGAGAGCTGATGAAAAAGTTGAGTTAACTATTGTTGGGATATTTTCAGGGAAAAATTCTGCTCCTGTTACATATGATCAAGAGCTTTATGCAAATAATGTAATTACTGATGTTGCAAGTGCTGCTAAACTATATGGTAATACAGAAAATACAGCTACATATCAAGACGCAACTTTTTATGTTTCAGGTAGCAAAAATATAGATCAGGTTATGGATGAAATCAAAAATTTAAATGTTGACTGGCAATCTTATAGTCTTGTAAAGAGTACAAGTAATTATCCTCTTTTGCAAAAATCTATATCAGGAATTTATGATATGGTAAACAATATGTTTATTGCTAGTATAGTATTTTCTTTGCTCGTTTTGACACTTATTTTGTTTATTTGGATTAATAGCAGAATTAAAGAGATAGGCATAATGCTTTCTTTGGGTATTTCTAAAATAAAAATTATGGGTCAGTTTATTATTGAGCTCTTGTATATAAGCATTTTCGGTTTCGGGCTTTCATATTTCTTAGCAAATTTGCTAGGCAATTTCTTCGCTAGTAGTATCTTGGAACAGGTTAATTCATCAATTATGCAACAACCTTCAGGATCGCAATTAGGAGCAGGTGCTGAAGCTGATAGCTTTAATAAAACTATCAGTTCATTGAATGTGAGTATTGATATAAATGATATGTACTATGTAGTATTTATAGGGCTGATAGTTATAATAATTTCTTTGCTTTTAGCTTCTATGAAAATTATGAAGAAAAAACCAAAACAGTTGCTTTCTAGCATGTAAAAATGGTTTGTGGTGTGTGGATTTTTCCACACACCTTTTATTTTAGATAAAAACTTATATTGGCATTATTACAAGATAGGTTTATATATACATATGTATAACATTTTTGCTTTTATATATATTATAATAGATAATGAGATGAGCCTAACCTAAGCGAAAAAGGGGTTGAGTATTACATGTCGTTAAAAGATAGTTTTATCTTATCCGATTCTAGTCAAGGAAGTTTAGTATATGTAAAAGAAATTATTGGTGAAGAAAAAGAAAAATTGTACTTATCACAATTGGGGCTTATACCTAATGTTTTTATAAAAGTGTTATCTAAACAAAAAGATAGAATGATAATATCTGTAAAAAACACTAGGATAGCTATTGATGATCAAGCTCAAAAAAATATTATTGTTACAGATGAATACAAAGAAAAACTCATTGTTACAACTTTAGATAAAGTTCCTGCAAAAACGCATGCAATAGTTAAAAGTATAAATAGTACAGGTGTTTTGAAACGTAAAATTATGGATATGGGCATTACGAAGAATGCAAATATTACTGTGAGAAAATATGCACCGCTTGGAGATCCGATAGAAATAACTGTAAGAGGATATGAATTATCACTGCGCAAAATTGAAGCTAGTTCAATAGAAGTGTTATGTGAAAAATCAACAGAAAATTCAATAAAAATAACTAAAAATATTGCGTCTAAGAATACTGATATTTCTTGCTTAAAGGAGAATGAATAATGAGAACTGTAGCTTTAGTAGGTAATCCTAACAGTGGTAAATCAACTATTTTTAATGCTTTGACAGGGCTTCGCCAAAAAGTTGGAAACTGGCCAGGTGTGACTGTAGATAAAAAAGAAGGATTTTGCCAAGATGATAGTATACATATAATAGATTTACCTGGTATATATTCATTGTCTCCATATTCACCTGAAGAAATTATTACTCGTGATTTTTTATTAAATAATAAAGTAGATCTTATAGTAAATATAATTGATGCTTCAAATTTAGAGCGTAGTTTGTATTTGACTACACAATTAATGGATTTACATATTCCTATGGTTATTAGTTTAAATATGGTAGATCTACTACCTAAAAATTATAAAATTGACGATAAAGTTCTTTCCCAAATTTTGTCTATACCTATTGTAAGAACAAATGCACTAAAGAAAACAGGATTTAAACAGCTTGAAAACCTTTTAAAAACAACTACTGAAATTCCACAATTCATGGTTTTTTCTATGGAAATTGAAGAGAATGTAGCAAGCATTTCAAATGTATTGAAAACAGATAAAAAATTACAAAATTATTTTGTCGATCATAACCGTTTTTGGTCCATAAAAATTTTAGAAAAAGATGAACTCATAAAACAAAAATTACATATCATGAGACGCGAATTAGTTCCTGTGACATATTCTGAAATGGTTCAGAAAAACAATAGTGAAGATGATATAAATGCAGTATTTGAGACACTTTTTCCGATAAAGAATATAGAAGATATTGAATCAACTATTATTAGTCAAAGATACGATTGGATTGAAACTGTACTTGCAGATGTTATAACCAAAAAAGGAAAAACTGTTTCTATAACAGACAGAATTGATAAGATAGTTACCAACCGTTGGCTTGGACTGCCAATTTTTGCATTAATAATGTATGTAGTTTACTATTTATCAATTTCCACTCTTGGAACAATGGGAACAGATTGGATAAATGATGTATTATTTGGTGAATATGTGCCTAATGCATTAACTTATGTTTTAGAAAGCATGAATATTAATCACATAATCATAAGTTTAATATTAGATGGTATAGTTGCAGGTATTGGTGCAGTTATAGGATTTATGCCCCAAATGGCAGTATTGTTTTTTTGCTTAGCAGTACTTGAAGACTGTGGATATATGGCACGTGTTGCATTCGTAATGGATAGAGTGTTTAGACGTTTTGGATTATCAGGTAAAAGTTTTATACCATTACTTATAGGTTCAGGATGTTCTGTTCCAGCAATTCAATCTTCACGAAGTATTGAAGGAAACAGCAACCGTAGAATAACTATTGTAACAACGTCATTTATTCCTTGCAGTGCAAAATTGCCAGTAATTGCACTTATTGCTAATGCTATTTTTGGTGGAGCTTCTTGGGTTGCTTATACTATGTATGTTGTAGGTATAGTGTCAGTTTTATTTTCAGGTCTATTGCTTAAAAAAATTAGTGGTGTTTCAGTCAAGCCTACTCCTTTTATTATGGAATTGCCTATTTATCATCTACCAAAAATATCAGGTTTGCTACGACAAGTTTGGCAAAAAGTAAAACAATTCGCTAAAAAAGCAGGCACAATTATTTTCATATCATCATGTTGTGTCTGGTTTTTATCAACATTTGATTTTTCATTAAATGAAGTTAAAGATTCCAGTGATAGTATGCTCGCTTTTTTTGGTAACTTAATAGCACCAATTTTTATTCCTCTAGGATTTGGCGATTGGATAAGTGCAACAGCAACTATTCAGGGGTTTGTTGCGAAAGAAAATGTTGTTAGTACAGTTGGTATTTTGTCAGGTATTAGTGGGGAAGTGACAGAAGATACCAAGACACTATTGAAATTATTATCGGATACTTATACTACACCGTCAGCTTTTTCTTTCCTATTGTTTAATATGTTATGTATGCCTTGTTTTGCCGCAGTGGGTGCTATGCGAAGTGAATTAAAAAATGATAAATTATGTGTAGCAGCTGTGTGCTATCAAATGCTTTACGCATATTTTGTTTCTTTTGTTTTTTATCAGATATCGAAATTTATAGTTGGCGGTGCAATAAGTTTCGCATTCATATTATCTATAGTGTTATTGATAATTTTTATTATTATCGTTTTTTGCCCAAAAGAAATTTATTTTAAATATTTTTCAAATAGGAGCTTTTTATCTATACCTGGAGGTGTTAGATGAACATACAATCAGTAATTTTGCTAGCTTTAATTTTGCTAATACTACTATTTGTAGCTTATAAAACATTTATTAGTCGTAAGGATAATGTATGTAGTTCTTGTCCGACAAATGAATGCCCAATAAAGATGCTAGTGAAAAGTAAAAAAATGCGTACAGTTAATATTGAAGATAGGCAAAACATTCCATTGAAAGTCAAAAAATAAATTAATAATACGTTCGCAAAAATATACATCATATTTACAATGCGCAAATGTGTATTTATTTGATTCGTAAGCAAAATTGGAAATAGGCTATTATTTTTATAAAGAATAATAATTCTAAGTAAGTAATATTGTCCTATTCAGTTGCATAAGAAAAGATGATAAAATTAACACTTGAATAGTAGGCATAGTGAAGTGATTTTTTGATATGAATGAAACCATTGATTTTCCAATTCCGCCGAATCTATCATCACATGGACCGGCTAAAGTTATAGCTATGTGTAACCAAAAAGGTGGTGTAGGAAAAACTACAACAACTATTAACCTGGCGGCTTCTTTAGCTGAATATGGTAGAAAAGTATTGATTGTTGATTTTGATCCACAAGGTGCAGCATCAGCAGGTTTAGGTGTTAATGGTCATGAACTTGATGATACAATTTATACATTGTTGATGAACCCTAAAATGGACATTAATCATTTCATTAAAAAAACTGCTGTCGAAAATTTAGATTTGATACCAGCAAATATCGACTTATCTGCAGCTGAAGTTCAATTAGTTAATGAAGTTGCTCGTGAGAGTGTTCTAAATCGCGTATTATATCCTGTGCTTGATAAATATGATGTTATTTTTGTGGATTGTCAGCCTTCTTTGGGTCTTTTGACTGTTAATGCTCTTACTGCCGCTCATGGTGTGATAATACCTATGGAAGCAGAGTTTTTTGCTTTACGTGGCGTAGCTTTGCTCGTTGAAACTGTTGAAAAAGTGCGCGATAGGCTAAATCCTAAACTTAAAATTGATGGTATATTAGCTACAATGGTTGACAAACGCACTTTGCATACTCGTGAAGTTTTGCAACGTTTACAAGAAGCTTTTGGAGATACTGTTTTTAAGACTCAAATAGGTAGAACTGTAAAATTTCCTGATGCGAGTGTTGCAACTTTGCCTATAACTGTGTATGCACCAAATCATTCTGGAGCTTTAGCATATAAGCAACTTGCGCGTGAACTCATATCACGTAATAGTGTCGCATAGTAATTTATAACTTTTGTGTTATAGTACCCTTGTTGGATAATATGTAGATTGGATTATTTTGGAAAAACTAAACAATAGTGATGCAGGTGTACGATTACAAAAAGTTCTATCACATGCAGGTGTTGCGTCTCGTAGAGCTAGCGAAATTCTAATTACACAGGGTCGCGTAAGCGTAAACAATAAGACTGTTACACAATTGGGAACTAGAGTAGATCCTGAAAAAGATATAATTCATGTTGATGGAATGCGTATTGTTGTTGATAAAAATCATATGGTTTTAGCTTTAAATAAGCCAAAAGGCGTTGTTTCAACTATGCATGATCCTCAAGGCAGATTTTGCTTGTCTGATTATATTGAAAAGTATGATGCACATTTACATCATATTGGTAGACTTGATACAGATACTGAGGGCTTAATTCTTTTGACAAATGATGGTCAATTATCTCATCGACTTAGTCATCCATCTTATAAAGTCAAAAAAACTTATATAGCAACAGTAGAAGGAGTTATTCCTCGCAGTCTTGGTGTGAAAATGAAAAATGGGATAGTGCTGGAAGACGGTTTTGTAAGTGCTGATAGTTTTACTTTAAAAGCAACTGATGGATTTACTAGTATTATAGAAATAGTTTTACACGAAGGACGTAATAGAATAGTTCGTAGAATGTTTGATCATATGGGATTTCCTGTTATCGAATTAATTAGAACACGCATAGGACCTATTAAACTAGGCCAGTTGAAATCTGGACGTACTAGGGTTATATCTGGTGCAGAATTATCTTCATTAATGAAAGTAGTTGGATTGTGAAAAGTATTGTTGTAGCTATAGATGGGCCAAGTGCCAGTGGTAAGTCAACTATATCTAAAAGAGTTGCTGAAAATATGAATATGGCTTATTTTGACACAGGTGCTACATATAGAGCAGCTACTTGGTGGTGTATTAGAAATAATATAGATTTCAAAAATGAGCAACTTGTTGCAGATACTATAGCCAATATTCCACTTACTATATCGTTAGATCCTAAAAATCAAATTTTATATTGTGATAATGTAGATATAACCGATATTATTCGCAATGAAGAAATTACTTCGCAAGTAACAAATATTTCAACTAATCTGAAGGCTCGTGAAGTTCTAGGTGCATTACAGCGACGCATTATAGAGAACAAGTTGATAGAATCTTCGATTATTGCTGAAGGAAGAGATATAACCAGTGTTATATATCCTGATGCTGAAGTTAAATATATACTTTCTGCTGATGAAAATATAAGAGCTGAACGTAGAGCAAAACAACGTTATGGTGCCGATTATAAAGATAAACTTGAAAATGTCTCTTCAAGTATTTCTAATCGAGATCAAAAAGATAGTAATGTTGTTGATTTTGTTACTGTAAAAGATGATGTACACTATCTTGACACAGGTATTGTGAATTTTGATAAAGCAGTAGAAACTGTTCAGAAAACTATTGATGAGACACTTGATAATATTCAAATCGAGCAAATGTTTAGATCAGAACTTAATGACTACGATTTAGATGATAGTGATTATGACATAATAGATAAAAACTGTGATGATTTTAATGCTAGTGTTGAGAATAAGCCATTGCCTGTACTTTCTATTATTGGTCGTCCAAATGTTGGTAAATCTACTTTAGTTAATCGTATTTTAGGTAGGCGAGAAGCTGTAGTACAAGATAAACCAGGAGTGACACGTGATCGTGTTGCTTATAAAGCTGAGTGGGCTGGACGCAAATTTACTCTAATCGATACAGGCGGTTGGGAGATAGATCTTGATGGAGTAGAGAAACAGGTAGCGTCTCAAGCTGAACTTGCTGTAGGAATGGCTGATGTTGTTGTTTTTGTAGTAGATGCTACTGTAGGTTCGACTTCTACAGATGAACGTTTAGTACAAATATTGCGTAAAAGTAAAAAACCAGTGATTTTAGTTGCTAATAAAGTAGACTCTAATATTCAAGAATCAGATGTAGCTGCGCTTTGGAGTCTTGGCTTAGGGCAACCATATCCTGTTTCTGCTTTGCATGGTAGAGGTTCTGGTGATTTGCTGGATGTGATTGTAAAAGTTTTACCTGAATATTCACATGTTGCAACAAATGTTGAACATAGTGATGCTAGACGTATTGCGATTATTGGTCGTCCAAATGTTGGTAAATCATCACTTTTGAATAAATTAGCAGGTGAAGATCGTGTTGTTGTCCATGATATGGATGGTACTACTCGTGATCCTGTAGATGAAGTAATCCAATTAGATGGTAGGAATTGGATTTTAGTTGATACAGCAGGAATTAGGCGACGTGTTCATAAGAGTGTTGGTGCTGACTATTATGCTTTAATTAGAACTACACAAGCTATAGAGAAAGCTGAATTAGCTTTAGTTTTATTTGATGCTTCGCTTCCTATAACTGAACAAGATGTTCGAGTTGTTCAACAAGCAGTAGATGCTGGTAGGGCAATAGTAATAGTTAATAATAAGTGGGATTTAGTTGACGAAGATCGTCAAAAATGTTTGAAACGTGAAATTGATAAAGATTTGGTTCAAATGCCTTGGGTAAAGTGCATAAATATTTCTGCTAAAACAGGTTGGCATACAAATAGGCTAATTAATGCTATAGATACAGCACTTGATAGTTGGGAAAAACGAATTTCTACAAGCCGATTGAATGCATTTTTAGGTGAACTTGTATCTTCACACCCTCATCCTTTACGTGGAGGTAAGCAACCAAGAATTTTATTTGGAACTCAGATTGCTTCTAGACCACCTAGGTTTGTAATATTTACCACGGGCTTTTTAGATCCTAGTTATAGGCGTTTTATTGAGCGTCGTTTGCGAGAAACTTTTGGTTTTGAAGGAACACCTTTGCAGATAAATGTTAGAATACGTGAGAAAAAGAAAAATTTTAAAAGATAAGAGTTTACCTAATTTATTTAAGAACATCTTATTTAAGCGTATTTATATATAAAAAAGCTGGAAGAATATCTTTCCAGCTTCATATAAATTTTAAATAAGTTTTACATCATAAAAGTTCTGCGCCTTAGTTTACCACTGTGTAGTGCTTCGAGTTGTTCGTTTAATAATTCTTCTAATTCTTCTTCTGAACGTCGTTCTATGAGCATATCCCAGTGAGTTCTTTGAATATGTGAAGATTTTACGTCTGCTTCAAAGTCTTCAGCACCTTTTAAATGTCCTTTAGCGCTACAACTACAATTCCAAGTTTTAGGAGGGTTGGCGTCAAGTGCAAATGTTACAGTGAATTCGTGACCATTGTCGCATACATATTCACAGTCATATCTTTTTGCTAATACAACTCCGTCTTCAGTTTCTAAACTTTGATTTCCAAGTCCCATGCCTTTTAATGAACGATTAGCCACAACAAACCTTCTTACAATAAACTTTAAAACAGATGAAAATTATAATACTTTTAATGTATTTTTTCAAGTTTAACTATTTTTTATATAAATTGTTACTATAAATATGAAATATACTGAATAATCAAATGAATTATCAAATGAATTATCAGACAAATAAAATCCGTTAAGGTTAATAATTACTTATTATATTAAAAATATTTTACATATATGAATAATATGAAATTTTGAAAATATATTATTCTTTAACATTAATATAAAGAAAAAATTATGTACCTATTTATCATTATATAAAGAAATACTACATAACATAAATAAACCGATAATATATATTATGTCAGATATAGTTTTAAAATAACAAAATATACACACTACTATGCTTTTATAGTAATTCATAGCAAATTATTATGCGTGAAAATATATAATTAATTATTTCATTTTATAATTCTTATAAACTGATTTTATTTTTTTTATATCGTGATAAATGTACATCGCTTGAATCTGCATCTAATTCACTTACATGTTGTGATGGGAAACTTACTAGTTTAGCTTCTATCTCATTCCATACGCTACCAATAGCTATACCAAATACGCCCTGTCCGCCTTGCACTAAATCATAGATTTCATTTGCGCTTGTACATTCATATACAGTTGCGCCATCACTCATTAAAGTTATACTTGCCAAATCATCAACATTTCTAGCTTTTAAATGATTAATTGCTTCACGAATTTGTTGCAAAGAAACACCAGTGTCAAGTAATTTTTTTACGACTTTCAAAACTAAAATATCTTTAAAGGAATATAGTCGTTGCGAACCAGAACCTGTAGCACATCTAACTGTCGGTTTTACAAGTCCTGTTCTAGCCCAATAATCAAGTTGTCTATAAGTTATATCAGCAACTTTACAAGCTACAGGTCCTCTATAACCTGTTTCCGAATCTAAATCAGGTAGCCCAAAATCAAATAATCTCCCCTGTGGGCGTTGAAAATTCATTTTATCAACATCAGAGTTCATAAGCTATCCTTAAAATACTATCGTATTATTGCACATTATTGTGTTTATAATACAACTTTATAGGAAAGATAATAAACTTCAAGTATTTATAACATTAATGTTAAACTTTAAGTTTAAAATTTCATTTATTGCATCTTATCAATCTGATCATGCAATAATTCAGAATGCAATTGTAAAATCAAATCCGCTAACTCATGACTTTTATTAGCACAACGTTCTTTAGCTACTGATGACTTATTATTACGAATATGAGCAGTCAAGCTATCTATTGTATCAGCAAAATTTACTGACGATAAAAACAACGGACGAAGCTTTCTAATATCAATACCTGATTTAGTCAATTCTACAATAAAATTCACTATCTTTATTGCAGACACTCTAAAACGTCCTACAACATCAGTTTGCAAAAAGCCATATTTAACAATTTCATCAAGCTGATCTTTCTCCAGACCAGTGTAATCAAGCAATTGTCTTGCTGTTATATACTCAACAGATGGTAAAACAGGTTTTCCGTCTTTACTAACACTTTTAACTTTAGGAACTTCCTCAATTGTTTTACCTAAATCAAGCATCTCTAGATTACTCAAAATAACATCTAATGGTAAAAATGAATCTCTTTGAACTGTTATTGCATATCGTAAACGCTCATAATCGGCTTGCGAGAACTTTCTAAACCCTCCTTCAGAGCGAGAAGGTTTCACAATCCCCTTTTCATTCCAATGCCTAATTTTAGATAAAGTTACCGATGGAAATTCTCTTACTAGCAAATCACGAACTTCACCAATTGTCATATTCGCTTCATGAGAAACATTATGTGGCCAATACCCTTTTGTTTCCTCATTTTGAAACGACAATTTATGTATGGAAAAACTATTATTCAACATTAGCTCCTACAATACTGGAATGATATGTTAAACGAAATTTTCCAACCTGTACTTCATCGCCTGAAGATAAAAGCTTTTCATCAACAAGCTGACCGTTTACATAAACTCCATTCAAACTACCTGTATCACGAATCAAATATCCATCTTCACTAGCTATAAAAACTGCATGCTTTCTAGAGACAGTAACATCATCTAAAAAAATATCACTATCAGGATTTCGCCCAACTGAAACATTAGTATTATTTAGTAAAAAACGCGACCCTACACTGTGTCCTTTTGTAGTCAGCAATAAGGCACTACCATGCGGTAAAGCTTTTACAGCAGCTTTATCTTCTTCAGATAAACTAGCTAAAGTTTGTAAATTTTCATCTTTAAAAACACCAAAAATAGCAGTAGAAGTCGGATCTATAACTTCATCATCAATCATTGTTCCTCCTCCTAAAATATAAATTAATATTGAACTAAAAAGCTACTGTTTTAAGTGTAAAGGTTAAGGTAAAAATAATAAAGACGTAAAAAGAAAAATTTTTAGTGAAAAGGCTAATATTCATCATATAAAAAAATTAGTCGTTATTATTTATTGCAGGTTTTGTAGACATTATTACTACAGACTTTTTTTGAACAATATTTACTTTAAAACCTTTTAATTTTAATACCGATATTGGACCACCAATTATATTTAAAGCTCCATCAAGCACTTTAGGATCACCAATTGCTGAAAAAATATAAGGATAGCTAATTTGTTTATTATCTAATATTAAGTTGTTTTTCCTAATATCTAACCAAGATAAACCATTTATGCGGTTATTATTCAAATCTATAGCTTTTGCACCAGCATTTCTAAGTTCGGAAATTATAGATAATATATGCGCTAGACGAATTTGATTATTAGAATTTTTTATTTCAATGATAATTCCTGGACCTTCAACAGGTACTGTGCCTTTCAAAATTCTCATATTCTCATTTTCTTTTTGAGCAATTTCTTTCGCTTTAGAATGAGTAATATATTCTTTTTTTAATAATGAAAGTTCATCTTTTAATTTTTGTTCATGCTTTGATAAATTATCTATTTGATTATTAGCTTCATCAACTAGCCTTATTAAATCCTCCTGTCGAAGATTTACATATGGGTTAGAATTAATATTTTTTACTTGTATAACTATTGCGAGTCCTAAAAGTAGACAAAGTAAAGCCACAGCAATGCTGGGTTTATGTTTTGAATCTGTTTTTTCATGCACATTTCTGGCACTCATGACATTTATTTTCCTTATATATTGTTTATTTTAGGCTTATATTTATTCCATTTACACTTTTATTTTTATAAGAGATTAAGCTTTAAAAATTATTCTGCGTATTTGAGAAGTATTTGCAAATATTCTTATTCCCATGACTACAATTACCGCAATAGTTAGTTGACTACCTATGCCTAATTTGTCGCCTAGAAATACTATAAATGCTGCAACTAAAACATTAAAAATAAAAGATACTACAAAAATTCTTTCATTATATACATGACTAAGGTATGCGCGTAAAGCACCTAATAATGCATCAAGTGCAGCAATAACAGCAATTGGAAGGTAAGGTTGAAATTCTATTGGAATATTTATATTAAAAAATACTCCCAAAATTATTCCAAGAATAAAACCTAATATAACTAACATTCTATCTCACTATTCTAATTGGTGAACCAATTGTATAATCAGGTAAAATACCTGAATTTATATGTATATTTTCGCTTCTATCAATATTTACGTCAATTCCATAAATACTTTCCATTTGTTCTATATACGTTGATAAATCTTGACCAAAGGTTTTTGTTTCTATCTTATTAGGATTACCTATCGCTTTTATAATATAAGGTGATGAAATTGGTTGCAAATTCACTAATATTGAGCCACCTGCAGATCTCAAAGCAGTGGATGAATTTATAGCATAACCTGATACAGAAATTGCTTTTGCTCCATTTTTCCATAAAGAATTTACTATTATTTGAATATCAATATCTTGTACTCTTTTTTTATCAAAACGATCTATTTGAGATCCTTCTTTTGAATCTGTCAAAGTTATGACTATTCCCCTACCCGTAATTTTATTTTTATTCATGTGAGGAAAATTATTTATTAAAAGCTTTTCTTGTTTTTTTGCAATATTTTCTTTAATATTTTGAATGTTTTTATATTTATTAGAAATAGTATTTCTCTTTTTTGTTAAAACTTTCAGATAATTTGCATTTTTTGTATGTACTTGTTTAGTGTCTGATATAACATTTTTAGTTGCTACAGCTATAGTTATTCCTATTATGCAAGCGAGTAATATGGTTATTGTTTTCCAAAAGAATTTGGAAATTTTTATTTTTTTTGCGTAGTCTGATTTATTTGAAGAAAAAAGATTTTTGTCATCTGAAGATTTTTTTAGAATAGCATTTTTAGGATCTTGTGCATACTTATCGTAACTATAATCTTGGCAATTTGAAAATGTTATTGTTAAGAATGATTCATTAAACGGAAGTTTATGCACTTTTATTCCTCATTAGTAAATCACTATTGGCAGTGTTTCCACATTATATTATGGTAGCCCACATTAATTTATACTTCTACAACGTAAAGCTTTTAAAGTTAAATCATTATTTTCAATAATAAGTTTTCGTAAAACATGTGGTGCCTGTAGATTACTCGTTAACCAATTTGTAGCCATAACTATTACAGGATTATACTCAGGTATATTGTTGCTATCTATTATTTTCGGATACAACCCGTTAATAATATGTTTTGCCATAACTATTGTTTTGTTATTCCAAACTTGTTCAATTATTTCAAAATATTTACTAGCAAAATACAATTTTTCACTATCTGATATACCAGTATTGAAACCTTCTATTAACGCTAATAATTGTTCATTACTTAAAGTATTGTCAGTTGTTATTTGCTGGAATAATTCTAATTTCTTAGATTTAGATATAAAACTTGATTTAGCTTTTAAATATCCAATTTTACCATCACCACTTGGATCAACTTTTAGCATTTCATCAAGGTCATTTATAGAATAAAAATCATGCATGTATAAGACTCTAGCTATTTTCCATTTTAACTGTTTGTCTGTTTTGAAATTTTCAAACTCGTTATTTAAAAGCTGCATTAATCTTTTAACATGTAGATTTTTAGCTTTGGTGAAATTTTGTAAATCCATTTTTAGCATAAAATCTACATATGCATTAGCCCAAACTTTTTTCAAATCATAATTTTTTGAATTTTTTAATGCATTGCGAGCAAATTCTGCAAGATTCACAATAGCTTGACGAGCTTTGTCAGGTTTCATATAATTCAAAATATTTAATGTTTGTTCTAAAACAGTTTGAACAATAGCATCATTTTCTTCATATGCTAAATTATTATATAAAGCTGTAAGATATTTTTCTGTCGATAAAATTCTATCGGAAACTTGATTAAATATAGATGACCATAATATTGATCTTGTTAAATCGTCATCAATCAAATGCATGCTTTTAATTGCATTTTCCAATGAAGTTGGATCTAATCTAGTTATTGCATATGTTAAATCTTCATCATTTACAACGAGAATATCCGGCTTAGTAAGCCCTTGTATATTTTCAATATTTGTGAGTTCTTCAATTAATTCAACATTGACAATATGATATTTTTCAAGCTTTGACTTGTCACTATTATATTTATAAAAACCTACTTTTATCTGATGAGGTCGTAAAACTTTTTCGCCTTTTACAGTAACACATTTTTGTTGAATTGATAAAGAAGTTATTTCATCATTGTCTATTACAAGATTAGGTGAAAGAATAGAAACATTAGTAGTATTTAGCCATTTTTCAATCCAATTGTCGAAATCTTTGTTAGAAACGTTTTTTAGAGATATTGTTAAATCTTTTAAAGAAGTATTTTTATAAGCATTCTTTTTAAAATATTGACTTGCAACTTTAAAAAAATCTTCTTCCCCAACCCATGCGACTAATTGTTTCAGCACGGATGCGCCTTTAGCATAAGTTATTCCATCAAAATTTTCTTTAGCAGCATCAACATCGACTATATCTGCAAGTATAGGATGTGTTGTAGACAGACTATCTTGCTTATATGCCCAAGCTTTACGTTTACAAGCGAATGTTGCCCATGCCTGTTTATATTTTGTCGCTGAGGCAGTTACAAATGTCCCTTGATGATCAGCAAATGATTCTTTCAACCATAAATCATCCCACCATTTAGGTGTGACTAAATCACCAAACCACATATGGCACATTTCATGTAGTATTGTATTTGCTCTAGCTTGTTTGCCTGCAAATGTAGGAGTGGATTTAAATAAATATGTTTTTTCACTAAAAGTTACACATCCAGGGTTTTCCATTGCTCCAATATTATATTCAGGTACTAAAATCTGATCATATTTACCCCATGGATA
>CAMPYB010000012.1 GCA_946998115.1 uncultured Actinomyces sp.
TCATATCAGCATTACCGTCTTTAGATGTCACATTAAAATCATTAGGAGGCGTTACACCCAATACAGGTGTTTCTAGGCCATTTTCTACACCAAATTTCAAAGTAGTAACTTCATTTGTCTGAGGTGTAGGAACAGATCCTGGGTTGCTTGGATACATCATTGTAAAAGAGATGTCATTGCCTGCAGCAGTGGAATCTTTACCATTAGGATCTTGTTTACCATTATACTGAATGTTCATGGTTAGAATGTCATCATCATTATTAGCTTTTAATGTTCCCTTTATAGCACCATTGAACTCTGCTTTTATAGTATAGTTTTTGTCTGCTTGTGAAGCATCAGTAAACTTTATGTTATTCAAAGTAATGCTTATTTCGTCACTCAAACCGTCAACAGCTTCTTTGAATTTATCAAATGTTGAGAAACTACTAGCATCTATTTTATATGTAATCGTTATTTTGTTATTTCCGCTTGTCTCGCTACTAGGATTATCGTCAAATTTTCCATTATCCCCTGTCATGGAAAAAGGTTCATCTACGTCCCCGTCGAATTCCATGCCTTCAGGCAAAGTAACAGTCATTTTAAATTCAGCAGAAGCGTTACTTAATTTAACCTTATCAGCCTGTGGAGCTGTTCCTTTAAACTTACCTAAAACTTTATTAAACGTTTCTTTCAAATCAGCAATCTTGAATTTACCGATCAGTTCTTTATCAGCAGCTTTAGTGGTAGAAAAAACCTTATTACTTTGAGTATCAGTTCCTACCAACAAATCAGCCTGAGCGTCAACTTTTGGTGTATAGTCATAGTTCGTCACACCGAAAGCCGAATTTGTCAATGGGAATAAACACAAAGCAACAAGGACTGCTAATAAAATTGAGCACACCCTCTTCATGTTATGTTCTCCTAAACATTCAGTAATGCCTATTTTTAAGGCAATTTTATCTTCAGTATACTAAAAATGCATTCCATTGTATACAAATATCAAACTACAGCTCACATTTTAAACAACCGTTTTAAATAATGCGACAACCGTCTCACCGTCACAAACTCACAATGCAAAAAAACAAACACATTTATATTTAAAAAATTAATCAAATTCAACTATCTACTAGTTGACTAAAGCCAGCATTTTAGATATTCTATTGTTTTAATACATTAAAGTATTTTTTTTATTTAACTAGCTATGGGGATGGCGAGTTATAATAACGCACAAAGTCGTGCATGTAATAAGCAACAAGGTAGGTTCACAAAATGGGCCTACCTCTTATTTACATTTTCACAAAATGCAAGAATAAAATGTTAATTTATAGTAGACTAAAACAAAATTCAATACGCTAAAAGGTAAAACAATGACAAAAAGCTTGCAAGTGAAAAACCTTACAGTAACATACAAAACTGCTGACAAAAAAGAAAAAACTGCTTTAAAAAATATTTCTTTTACTGTAAGCGAAGGAGAAATTCTCGCAATTATCGGACCTAGCGGTAGCGGCAAAACATCACTACTCAGAGCATTATCAGGATTACAACAATGCGATGTCACTGATATATCATACGGAAATAAAAACCTTGCTACTCTACAAACACATCAAAAAGGCATAGGAATGGTTTTCCAAGACGGACAATTATTCCCTAACTATAATGTAAAAAACAATATTGCATACGGGCTGAAAATAAAGAAAATGTCCGACAGTCAACAAGAAGAAAAAGTAAAACAATTATTGGAATTAGTAGATTTACAAGGATACGAAAATTACAACATACAATCACTATCTGGCGGACAAGCACAAAGAGTTGCTTTAGCTCGCTCTTTAGCTACTAATCCGGAAATACTCTTGTTAGATGAACCTTTATCTTCACTCGATAAACAACTACGCGTACAGCTTGCAGATGACTTACGATTAATATTGAAAAAAACACAAACCACAGCAATATACGTAACACATGACCAAGAAGAAGCTTTTCAAGTAGCTGATAAAATTGCTTATATTTCTGATGGGATTTTAAGAAGAATAGACACACCTCAAGAAATATATAAGCATCCTAAAACTTACGAGTTAGCTAAATTTTTAGGATATGAATGTTTCCTAGACAACATACAAGCTTCCTACTTAGGTCTTTATATCAATACATCTCAACTAATCGCTACACGTCCATTCGCATTTACAATTGCAGAAAATTTATGTTCTAAATTCGGTTCATTTTTAGCAACTATAAAACAAACACGAGAATACAAAGACGAAAAACAAGCTTTACTACATCTAGATGCTGGTATAAATACATGGATAAAAATACCTGAAAAATATGAAGCTAATATAGGCGATACAGTAGTTCTGCAAATAGATAAAAGCAAATGTTGCATAGTATCGAAATAATATAACTTTAAAATTATAGAAAATAATAATGATACGTTGTATAAAAATTCGTCAATACAATTACTTTGAAAAACGACCTGCAAGTAACAATAATACAGAAACTACTATAGTCAATATCACACAACTTGCACTAGCCAAGCCTTGATAAAGCATAGCGGGCTTGGAAATTAAAGAATAGACCAGCACTGGCAAAGTCACTCCATCAGGCCTGAACAAGAAAGAAGTAGCACCAAATTCACCAAATGATACAGCCAAAGCCAAAGCATATGCACCCAAAAGTGCATGCAAAAAATAATGCCATTCAATAGTTTTAAAACACTGCCACAAATTTGCTCCCAAAATACGCGAAGCATCAATTTGCCTATCGTCTATACCTTTAACTATAGGCACAATAGCTCGAACAACGAGAGGTATAGCAACAGTTGCCTGCGCCATAGGAACTAAAAGCCATTGCCACATAGTGTCAAATAACAATACATTTACAGTAATTAAAAATCCAAAACCAACAGTTGCTGAAGATATACCTAAAGGCAAAATAAACAAAAAATCAAAAAATCTTTGAAAATTTTCAGTCAGTTTCACGTGAAACTTTTGCGTACGAGAAGCACGCCTTGATAAAACAAAAGCAACACAAAAGCCGATAAAAATTGAAATCAAAGCAGACACTAATGCTGTTACTATAGAATTACAAATTGTTGCAAAAACATTAACACCACCAAATAAAGGCAAGTCACCTTTAAACAAATCAACATAATTCGCAAAAGTAAAACTATTATCACGAGTAAAAGATCGTAAAACTAAAATAGAAATAGGCAAAATTATCAGCAAAATAATCACGATAAAAGACAAAATAATTAAAAATAAATCTATACTTTTAAGTTTTTTATAAATAATGTTTTTACCAGAAATAGTTTGCCCAAACCCCATGC
Source organism: uncultured Actinomyces sp. (assembly GCA_946998115.1). Classification (GTDB taxonomy): domain Bacteria; phylum Actinomycetota; class Actinomycetes; order Actinomycetales; family Actinomycetaceae; genus ZJ293. The sequence goes on from CAMPYB010000012.1 coordinate 3,299, forward strand.
TAGAATCAAAATTACCGACAAAAAATACTAAAAACAAAACCAAAAAAATTTGCAATAGCGAAAAAATAGAAGCAGATTTTAAATCTAAAAATTGTGTAGTTAAAATATAAATCTGTGTTTCAATAGTAGAAACGCTACTACCGCCCATAATCAAAACAACACTAAAAGACGTTGCGCAAAAAAGAAAAATAACACTAAAAGCAGAAAAAATTCCCGGGCGCAAAGCAGGTAAAACAACAGTCCTAAAAGCATAAAAAGCATTCGCGCCAAGAGCGCGTGCCACATCCACTACTCTATAATCAATACCTTGCCAATAAGTTCCTATAATACGCACAGCAACACATAAATTAAAAAACACCATAGCAATAATAATTGCAAAAACACTACCATCTAACTTCAAAAAACCCAAATAACCATTCTCAGCAAAAAGCATACGAAAAGCCACACCCACAACAGCAGTAGGAAGAATAAAAGGAATCATCAAAACACAACGCCAAAATTTATGTCCCCAAAAATCCAAACAATAAAAAACATATGCCAAAGGCAAACCTAAAAAAACACTAAGCGTTGAAGCCACAAATGAAATAAAAATCGTATACCACAAAGAACGCAAAAAATCATAACTTAAAATGGTAGAAATAACATAATCGAAAGTAAAACCACCACTTTTAACATCAAAAAAACCTCGAAAAACTAAAGCTAATACCGGATACAAAAAAAATAACGCAAAAAACAATATAGGAACTATTACACTTACAAATAACAAAAATTTATAAAATTTCACAATACAATTCCGATAAAAATAAGCTTTTTAATAACCATAGATAACTATCTACCACATAAGTAACACAAAAATTTGTGACACCTAATTTTCAAGACCAAAAATATTATTTAGCAAACAAAATTCAAACACACAAAATAAAAAATAATAAATTATTCAACGTCCATAAAATCTTTATCACTCACAAACTTTTCATTTGCTTTATAATCCACTAAATCATTATCAAAATCTATTTGAGAATGAGAAAGCACATAACGCACAATAACTGCGCATAAAAAAGACCTTAGTAAAACAAAAACTATATATTCACCAAAAGAACTTCCCACACCACCATTTTTAGGGACATCTCTACCAGATTTCTCCCAAGCTTTTTCAAAAATTACATCGAACAAAAACGACGAAATAATAGATAAAATAGAAAAAATAATATTTTGCTTCTTCATAAAATCATCATTTTTTTTCATAAAAACACCGCCATTATAAAAATCAACAAATCCTAAACACACTAGTAGTAAAATCCTACCAAATTAACATTACATAAAAAATGAAAATAAAATATTTAAAGAAAAATCATGCATTTTAAAGACATATACAGTATTCTTTAATGTGACAGGGGAGCATAAATGCTGAGAGTGCGACACAATCGCTGACCCTCAGAACCTGATATGGATAATACCAGCGCAGGAAGTCAAACATACATTGAAAAACAACATATAATTGACAGTTTTATGATTGCACGATTATAAAACAACGCATATAGATATAGGCCCGCGATAACAGCGTACACATTTCTATTTACTGTTGAAATTAAAATGTATGTGTAATATTTTGATCCCCTCCATTTAATTTTTTAAAAATTTTACGGAGGAAATATGAAAAAAACGAAAATATTGCCAATAATATTGGCGAATGTTTTGCTTGCAACAGCTCTTTGTTCTTGCAGCACAAATTCACAAACAGGTGCACAAAATGAACAAAAAGAAACTCAAACAAAAGAATTAAAAGTTTTAGCATACGATTCTTTCAATTTAGACAAAAAACTAATGAAAGACTTTGAAAAAAATTCCGGATACAAAATAAAACTTATTTCAAGTGGCGGTGGCGGAGAATTAGTCAATAAACTAATCTTAACAAAAAACGCACCTGTAGGTGATGTAGTTTTCGGACTTGACAACGCTTTCGCAGGACGCGCATTAAAAGAAAAAGTCTTAGAAAAACCTGATCTTAAACTACCTGACGGTGCTGAAAAATACACGCAAAAAGACGCACCTGAACTAGTTCCAATCGATCACGGACAAGTTTGCGTAAACGCTGATAAAAAATGGTTTGACGACAAAAAAATGCAAACACCTGAAACATTTGAAGATTTAGCTAAACCTGAATATAAAAATCTATTCGCTGGAATAAACCCAACAACATCATCTGCAGGACTAGGCTTTTTCCTATCAAGCGTTGCTCACTTCGGTGAAAACAATTGGCAACAATATTGGACAGACCTAAAAAATAATGGAATGAAAATTTCAAAAGACTGGTCAGGTGCTTATAATGTAGACTTTACAGCAGGTGAAGGAAAAGGTGACAAACCACTAGTCGTATCATATGCTACAAGCCCTCTTGAAACCTTAAAAGACGGTAAAACATCAACAGTAGCTTTACCAAAAACATGCTACGATCAAATTGAATATGCTGGAATAATAAAAAGTACCAAAAATAAAAAAATAGCTCAAAAATTCATAGAATACATGCTATCGAAAAAAGTTCAAGATACTTTGCTCGATAAAATGTACGTATTCCCAGTATCAAATGAAGCTAAAATCGATGATAAAGTAATGAAATTTACACCACCTGTTAAAGATGCACTTACATTAGACACAATTACCTTGGAAAAGAACCGTGATAATTGGTTGAAAGAAGTAACCGGCATATTAACAAAATAAAAATTCGTATAGGGCGGATTCGTGGGATAGTTTTAACTACTATCCCACATTTTATTTAAAACAATTATGCAAAACTATAAAACTTCAAAAGAATCAGAATTTATAATCAATCCACCATATAATTTTTGTAATTTTACAGCTATTGTAAATAACAAAATTAAACCGATATTTTGTTCCCTTAAAAGGCTAGGGGAAAAAGTGGAACACAAAGCATTTATATTCTTTGGTAGCCATTGGAATCGATATTCAAAACAATTTTCTTTACCAGCATTTTGTCGATATTGACTATCAGCTTCACCATAAGCTTCAATTGAAATCTTTGATCCAATCCCAAAATCCGCTACAAAACTATAACCATGCGTCCAATCATTACAAATACCTTCATCTACACTTGAAATACAAGTATTCAAAGATTTTTTATTTAAATTATTACTCAAGTCGTGAATATTATTTGTATCACTAAAAACACTATTAGATAACAAATTTTTCACAAATTTCCATTTAATATTCTTTAAAAGATAATCAACATTTTGAAAAGGAAAATCAACCTTTAAATCATAAATTATTTTTTCCACTAAATCACGATTTAAACTATTCATATTTTCTAAAATGAATCTTCCTTTATCCATATCTTTTAGATTCATATCATAAATAGTCGGTGAATTACGCACAAAATTTTTGTGAACACTATTTGTAAATAATTCTTCCAAAATTTTATTTATACGATCAGGCGGAATAATACTATTCACACGCCAAGTAAAATTAGTTTGCACTGTGTTACTATTAAAAACTTTTCCAGTATCGCAAGAAATTAGATTGCCGTTGCAAAAACGCGCCACTTTATCTAGCACATTTATACCTTCAAGTTCAGCACTTTCAGGTGGCGGATACCCAAAAGCTAAAACATATGGATCGTTTTGTAAAAATTCAGGACATTTAACAGGCTTTTTAAAATCATCAGATTTAAAAGACTTTTGTTTTAATATTTTTTCTTCTAAATTTCCTTGAAAATCAGTCTTAGAAACAAAACATTTTTCATTCGCAACTGGACCAGTTTTAAAACCATTTTCTTGAAAGTTTTCATCTTGTAATAAATATCTAGTTTTTGGACAATCTAAAACCCACAAATGCTTTTTTACACGCATTCGATCAGACAAATGTAAATTAAATTTTTTGCAAATACTCTTTGATAAAACAAATGGGCCACGCAAAATAACATCTACATTATCAACCGTGAAAAAATGAATATCACCAAAATTATCACAGTAAGAATGCGCAAGCAGCTGTTTAATAATTTTATATAAATTAACTGAATATTTTGCTTCAATCAAAAGTATATGTTTATTTAAAATAAATTTTTCATCAATTTCATTAGCTTGCTCGTGACGAGCATGAAAATTATCGTTGCTACTATCACAATTATTAATGTTTGCAATATTGCATTCAGGATTAAAACTATTTACTTGAACATCAGCAAAATGAACTTTCTCTGGATGAGCATGGCCTTTATCATCAAAAACAATACCTAATTGTCGAGTATCTAGTCTTTCATTATCATTAATAATTTTACGCCTAGTTTTTCTATGCAAAGTATCTTTTTTATCAGGAATCTGCTGTCTTTTTGCAACTAAAATACGTTCATAATTTTTTTTGTCAAAATTGTTGTTGTCTGCGTCAACTTGTTTTGTATATTCATGAGGTATTTCTGAATTTTTATGTGTCTTTGACCTCAATGCTACTCTATTGCGCTTTGAATATTTCCTAATAACAGTATCATTTTGCATAGTCGTATTTTGATCAAGATTACATTTGCGCAACTTAGTATCATCTTTTTTACCATAATAATTTTCTTCATCAGAATTTCGTTTTATGTAAGATTCAATGTTGTTTTTAGTCATATCTAGCTCAAGTATTTGAATTTTCTCATTTTTGAATATTAATAAAATATTTCATTTTCATGAGTATTTCCTAAAATTTGACGTATATCCAGTCACTTCAGACTACATATCTTAAGATTTTACACCAAATATTTTCATTACTTATAATCAAAATTGGTATCAATAACTTTTCACAAATATTTATAAAATATTTTTATGTAACTTATCGTTTCAATTATACTCATTTCAATCATAAATATATGCTTACTATAATTGATAGTTGTTTTTTAAAAACTTCATTGTCAAACAAAAGGTATTAAAACAATACTTATACTCAAATATGCAGTTTCTTTTATAAAGTTTTAGCTATATTTTTTCTAAAAGAGATTTTCTTTCTTCAATTAATGACGCATACTCTTCTAAATCTTTTTCAGTTGAATATTCGACTATAAATCGTTTCCCATAGCTTTTAGTCATAGCTTTCATGCGAGCTATTTTACCTTTTTCAGTATTAGCGTATTTTTTATAAGCTCTTTTTAGCGAGTCTTTTCTTTTTTCCTCATTCGTCATATAAATCCTCTTTGAAATATAAGGTAGTATATAAGATTATATTATATTTATAATCATTATCATTAGCAAGAGAAAATTTCTACTCAATAATACTAAATCGTATACAGTGCATAAGACAAACAACAGTTGCAATATAAATAAAAAATGCGTCAATAATACACAATTCAAAGAAAAAATTTTAAATACACATTCACAAATTTTTAATAGCGACAAACCAACCACAAAAACCATACACTTGCATACAATATGAAACTCATGTATTTACGCGACAAAACACGTGCAAACGATGCAAAATTTACATTACAAAATAAAAACTAGATTACAAACCTATAATCAATCACAAACACTATCGCTCACATCAGCAACATTAAAATTAATATATGACCTTGAAGGAGTCGGGCCACGCTGACCTTGATATCTTGATCCAATAGCACCCTGACCATAAGGAGCTTTGCACGCTGACATAGTTTTAAAGAAACAAAGCTGACCTATTTTCATACCGGGATACAACAAAATCGGCAAAGTCGCCATATTAGAAAGCTCCAAAGTAACATGGCCAGAAAATCCTGGATCAACAAACCCAGCAGTAGAATGAGTTATCAACCCTAAACGTCCTAAAGATGATTTTCCTTCAAGCCTTGCAGCAACATTTGCGCCTAAAGTAACTTTTTCATAAGTCGACCCCAAAACAAATTCACCCGGATGTAAAACGAAAGGCTTATCACTGCCTGCATCAAACACGCGAGTAAGTTTATCTTGTTTCACAGCTGGATCAATAACGCTATATTGATGATTGTTAAATAACCTAAAAAAACGATCCAAACGTACGTCAATACTTGCTGGTTGCACCATCGTCTCATCATATGGCTCTAGACAAATCTCACCATTTTCAACATATTGTATAATATCAGCGTCTGAAAAAATCATTTTATCCAACCTGTTATAAACGACTAATTACTATAAATCATTAATACATTTTACTCGTATTATTCAAGGTAACATCTGCACACACTATAATCAATAAAATTCATTTTATTTCAATAAGCTTATTCAAATAAAATTGTGTTAACATCTTAAATCTCATAAAATTCTGCAAAAATTTTCAAAGCAAATTTCAACAATCACAAAATTGTTACAACCATTTACAAACTCATACAATATTTGCATTAATTTCCATAAAATTTTTATAATAACAAAATTAGTGATTTATAAATTTGTTCTACCCTCAAAAGCTTTACCAAGCGTTATTTCATCTGCATATTCTAAATCTGATCCGACTGGCAGTCCTGAAGCTAAACGACTCGTTGGTATTTGTATCGCTTGGAGCGTGCGCGCTAAATATGATGCTGTAGCTTCTCCTTCAATATTCGGATTTGTTGCTATTATGACTTCTTTAATTGCGCTATCACTTAAACGTGACATTAATTGCGGTATACGCAACTGATTCGGACCTACCCCATTTATTGGATCTATTACTCCACCTAATACATGATACAAGCCATTGTAAGTTCTGGTCTTTTCTATTGCGACAATATCTTTAGCTTCTTCTACAACGCATATAACACTTTGATCTCTTTTAGGGTTTGAACATATAGCACATTTACTACCGCTGGAAAGATTTGCGCATATTTCGCAAAATTGTATTTTTTCTTGCACTTGCAATATTGCTTCGCTTAAAGAATTAATATAACTTTTATCTGCCTGCAAAATATAAAAAGCTATGCGCTGGGCACTTTTTGGCCCAACACCAGGGAGCCTGCCAAGTTCATCTATTAATGTTTGTAAAGCATTTTCATATATTGCACTCATTTTTTTCCTATTTACTCACTTACACTAATGTTGATTTATTCCAAAAATTCCAAAACTGTGATTAAATTATTTTTCAATTTCAGCGTTTAAAATTTTTACTATATTTTCTATACCTACATTTTCTTTCTTATCTTCTCTATCTTTATTTAGATGATTATCAGCGACATCTTCATTCTTATCCAAGATAGCACGCTGTGAATTTTCAAATTCACCTGTAGAATCAACCAGCTGTTCATCAGTGTAATAATCATTTTCATCTATATCTTGCTGAGCTGAAACATAAGAATCTTTTGACGATTTCAACACAGACTGCTCATTCGATGCATTTTGTACATTAGGAGCAAAACTAGTGTGATTTATTTTTTCAAATTCTTTTTCTTCATAAGAATGCACGCCAACTTTTTCATTCATATTAGTATCTTCACTATCAATTTTTGCATTAATTGGCGTAACCTTAGCTACTGTATGACTATTTGGCTGGCTAGTATTTACAAAATTCTCGCCCGTTTTTTGTAAATTATCTTTATTATCTTCAATTTTTTTATCAGTGGTCGATATTTTTACATTTATACCTAATATTTCTTGTATTGCTTTAACTAAAGTTTCTATATGTGGCCCTGATCTGAACATGTTAGCTAGTGCACTTGTTCCAAAATGTAGATGTAATATATTGTTTTCAAAAGCTCCAGGTTTCGCGTTCCTCGATATTAATGCCCAAGTGGATTTTTTATGCATTTTCACTTTTTCGCATATTTCATCCCAACGCAGCCTTATTAAATCACTATTTAAGCTAACATTCTCACACGCATTTTTCTCAGGCTGCAATTTGTTACTTGCTTTTATTTCTTGTTCAGGAATGTTTTTTCGCACATTTTCTGTCATTTGTTTATCAGCAACGCTATTGTTTTGCTTGTTTAAATCAGGCATTACTATAGGCTTACCGAAATTAGCTGGAGCCAATGTTTCACCAGGTTTTTTAGTTTTAGCTAAAGTATTAAACTGTTCATCTTCAGGATATATTTGAGTAGATAAAACAGAATTTTCTACTAATTGCTTAGTCACATCACTAAACGTATTGTCAGAAAGGTTTTGAATTGGCTTATTTTTTTCGTGATCTTGTGTGTCAGTATTATTCAAATCAACTGTCGTCACTGAACTTGCACAGTTTTCAATCGCAGGAACTATTATTCTTGCACACAATAATTCTAAATGTATTCTAGCTGAAGTTGCTCCAACTATTTCATTCAAAGCTTGCACACAGCAATCAGCGGCGTTTCTCAAATTCTGCAATCCCCACATTTGTGTCTGTTTGCGCATTTTTTCAAACTGTTCATCACTGTATGTATTCAAAACTGTTTTGGCGTGGTTTTCAGATATGCCAATCAATATCAAATCTCTAATTTTTTGCAATAAATCTTCTATGAAACGTTTAGGATCTTGTCCGGAATCAACTATTTTTTCAACTAATTCGTAAACAAGAGCTCCATCCTTCGTGGCAAAAGCGTCGATTATGGAATCAAGCATTGCTGTATCGGTGTACCCTAAAAGTTGTCTCGTGCTTTCATAGTCAAGCGTATTATTATCACATCCAGCTATGCATTGATCAAGTATAGATAAAGTATCTCTAACACTACCTGCACCAGCTCTAATTATCATGTTAATCACAGAATTATCGCATTTGATTTTTTCTTGTTCACATATTTTAATCAAAAAATCACGCAAAATTTTTGGGGCAACAAGCCTAAATGGATAGTGGTGTGTTCTAGATTTTATTGTACTAATTACTTTTTCAGGTTCAGTTGTAGCGAAAATAAATTTCACATGTTCAGGAGGTTCTTCCACTAATTTTAAAAGCGCGTTAAAACCTTGAGTTGTGACCATATGAGCTTCGTCGAGGATAAATATTTTATACCTGTCTCTAACTGGAGCGAAAAAAGCTTTTTCTCTAAGAGCTCTTGCTTCATCTACACCGTTATGACTTGCAGCATCTATTTCAACTACGTCCAAAGAGCCTCCGCCATTTATAGATAAGTCAATGCAAGACGAGCATTTTCCGCAAGGATTAGGTGTTGGACCTTCTTTGCAGTTCAAACATCTTGCCATTATGCGTGCGCTTGTAGTTTTACCGCATCCTCTTGGCCCAGAAAAAAGGTATGCATGATTTATACGTCCTGATTTTAAAGAATTTTTCAAAGGTTCTGTAACCTGTTGTTGACCGATTACTTCGTCGAATGTTTGAGGTCTATATCTTCTATAAATTGCATGTATCATGTAATACCCATCTGTAGATTAGTTTAATTATACTGTTTTGTTTTTATATTTGTACCCTCGTTTATTTGCAATTAAATTGTTACATGCAAGTAAATTTTTATTTTTTATAATTAGTTCGCTAAATGAATTTTAAAATAAAAATGACTCCGACACATACCCGTCAGAGCCTATTTATCCTTGCTACATTCCTGTCCTGGGGAGGTTCATAAGATAACGCCACATGTGGAGTCGTAATCATGATACACAATTATAATTTGTTTTTCAAAAATTTATATAAAGATTTGCCTTATTTAATTTTTTTAAATATAATCGATGTTTGTTGGAGAATTCGCCTAGTGGCCTATGGCGCACGCTTGGAAAGCGTGTTGGGTGCAAGCCCTCGGGGGTTCGAATCCCCCATTCTCCGCCATTTGTTGTTTCAAGTTTATAATTTGTTTATTACCTATTTTCATCTATGTAAATAATTTTTCAGTTATCCACATTTTAAAATTTTATAGGTATTATAAAAAATTTATTACGTATAATTAAAAGAAAAATTATTTAGAGGTGCTATGAATATACTCATCATATTATCTGCTTTTATTGGATTAGTTGTTTTAGGAACTATAATAAGCAATGCTGTTGAGCGCATACCTACACCTTTAATTCAAATAATTTTAGGTTGCATATTAAGTGCTTCTCCTATTATTTTAGATTTTAATTTTAATTCTGAAATATTTTTGATGTTAATTATTGTGCCAATTTTATTTACTGATGCTTTTAAAATTTCTAGAACAGATTTTTGGACTTATAAAAAACCTATATTACTCACAGCAATTGCTTTAGTGCTATTTAGCGTAATAGTTGTGGGAAGCATAATATACTTACTAATTCCAGCAATGCCTTTATCTGTATCTTTTGCATTAGCAGCTATTCTTTCACCCACAGATGCTGTCGCAGTAAAATCTATTTTAAAAGGAGTCAAACTACCGAAAGGATTAATGCAAATTTTAGAAGGTGAATCTCTTCTAAACGACGCATCCGGCGTAGTATCTTTCAACATAGCAATAACAGCAATTATAACTAATACTTTTTCCTTAACACATGTAACAGGAAAACTCGTATTTGTAGTAATAATTGGGACAATATTCGCAACAATTATCGGTATTACGCTAGTTTCTATTAAAAAAATATTAAACATTCTCGTAGGCTCAGAAGCAAATGTTTTAGTTTTATTTCAACTTTTCACTCCTATAGGCGTATATTTTTTAGCTGAACATATTGGAATTTCAGGTATATTAACTGTAGTAATAACAGGTCTAATATATAATTTGGAAAAAGATTTATATCAACATAATTCACTAAATAGCAGAACATCAATATTAATCGATTCAGCACAAGAAATTTTTAGTTATGTTCTCAACGGCTTTGTTTTCATTCTTCTCGGATATTTATTACCAGACATTTTCATTCAAATGGTAAAAAACCCAGAATTACATATAAATATAGTTACAATGTATATTCCAGTGATAACTCTAGTTTTAATGTTAGTACGTTTTGCATTCGTATATGTTTTATACAACCAATTTCAGTCACACGATTCAATTTCCAATAAGAAAATTTTTAAAAAATTAGTTAAGAAAAAAGTAGACTTCATCAACTTATCACGCGTTAAATATTCCATTACAGCTTCTTTATGCGGAGTACACGGAACTATAACTATAGCTGTAAGTTTGCTAATACCAGTATATTTACCTAACGGTGATTTATTCCCATTGAGAAATAGTATTATTTATATAGCTAGCGGTGTGGTAATTTTAAGTATATTGATCGCGATAATAGCGTTACCTCTCATGTTTAAAAATGATCCAAATGAAAATCAAAATAAAGAAGAATACATAAATCTAAACACTGTACATGAACAAATTTTAAAATACACAATTCGTAAATTAAAAAAACAACGACACGACGAAAATGATATAAAAAGAAAAATAGCAATAGCGATTGTAATACAAAATTTACAAGCTCAGGAAATAACTATTTGCAATAATTCAACTTATTTAGAACGCGAAATGCATAAAATTTACAATCAAGTTTTAAAAGCTGAAAATAAAAAAATCAAAGAATGGGAAAACAATTGCAAATTCAATAAATCCACTATAAATATTATAAAAGTCATGCAAATGCACAGAACTAAAACATTAAATTATTCTATGCTTCGACAAATTTTATTATTAATACAAATCAGTTTAAAAGGAGCATATTTCACACGTGCAGGAATAAAATCTTATTTTCAAAATAATCCTCAAATAAATGATTTTCTTAAAAATAAAAATGATGAAAAATTAATTGAAGAACTAGGCAAAATTAAAACTACATTATTGGAAGCTCATAATGAAATAAATAATATAGCTGTAGAAGTCATACAAAATTTGCGTACAAATGAAAATAGTTTAGCAACTGAAATAGTTATCGATGCATATAAAAACTTTGCCACAACATATTTTACTGTTTTCATATTAGGCGAATCATACAATCAGGAATTGAAAGAAATAGAAATAGAAGCTGTACGTATACAAAAAGCTCAAATTAAACTAATGAAAAAAAATAAGCAAATAACTATAGAAAACGCGGAAAAAATATTGAGAAATTTAACTCACAACGAAAGTCTAGTTTTAGATTCAAATCCATAAATTATAAACTTTATGACTTTATACATTTTTCGACATTTTTAAGCGGTTTTTTCAATAATTGCAAAAATTGTGTATCAGACAAAATATTTGTAAATTGCTCGCCGAGTATTATTTCAATATTTTCAATATTTTCTTTATAAATTATTTTATAATCAGAAAAATTTAAAGCGACAGAATACGCTTTATCTATGTCTTTTTTATTAGTAAAAATTTGCACACTTGTTTCAAATTTAGTACTTGTATTACCAACAAAAGCAACATTGATATTTCTTTTTTTCAATTGATCAGCAACTTTACTAGCAAGTCCTGCTTTATCAGTAGAATTCAAAACACTGACTTTAATATTTTTATATTTTACAGGTTTAATATTCTCCTCGCTCAAACAAGGATAATCACCAGTAGTTATAGAAACGGGAGCTTTAGCAAAACCTATACCAAAAGGAATAGGAATTATTCCTAACGCAAATAAAATAGCAAAAGGAAATATTATAATCATTGTCACAATTATTTTACCTATAAGGAAACTACCCTTATGACCATTCCTGTTTTCCAAAAATAATCCTAAACCTAAATGCTTCTTATCAAGTTATAAACTAATTTACACATTTTAGCTTAATAATATATTGTCATGCCATATTATCGCGCATAAAATACAATCCTATTCTAAAATATTTTTAATGTTTCCTAAATAAACAATAGTTAATTCATTATTTTTCCATGTAAACTTGAATATACACCACTATTTGCAAACTTGCATACACCAACACAGAAAGATAGTAATGTTAAAAAATGTAAATTGGATTACTAAAGTAATAAATCCAATTAAAAAAGTTGTAAAAACTGACGAAAAGAGCACTGTTGACAGTGAGGAAATACGTTTTAATCCCTCCGTGTCTCATAATGAAAAACCAGAAGATTACGTTGCATGGAATCTACGAGTAGCTGCAGCATGGGCATGGCGTATAGCAATTGTTGCAATCATAATCGTCGCTATTTTATATGCACTTTTGCAAATTCAAATAGTTATAGTTCCACTTTTCATAGCGCTATTGCTCACGATAATTTTATATCCAATGTTCAATTTTTGTAATAAGCGTTTAAAACTATCTAGAAGCTTATCTGCAACTTTTTCATTAATAATAGGTATTGTCATAGTATTTTCAATGTTCTATTTGGCTAGTTCGGAAATAGTTTACAGTGTTGGCGATCTTGCAAAACAAGCAAACCGTGGTCTAAATCAAGCTGTTTTATGGACGAGTAATTTCTTGAAAGAATATGTGAATATCGACAATAAAGAAGTTCACAAATATTTAAATGAATTCAACAATCAGTTTTCAAATTCTTTATACACACTTGGAAGCAGCGTTTACTATAACGTCTTATCCCTAACCTCCTCTATAACAACTTTTTTCGCCGGAATGTTGTTAACATTTTTCTCAATATTCTTTTTCTTGAAAGACGGTCGCAAAATTTGGTATTGGACAGTTAGGCTATTTCCTAGTAACGCTAGAGTTCCTGTGCATGAAGCAGCAATAAGAGGCTGGGTGACGTTGAGTTCATATGTGAAAGCTCAAATCATAATCGCTGCTGTTGACGCAGTCTCAATAGGATTAGGCGCATATTTTATTGGAGTTCCTCTCGCTATACCTCTTACAATACTCGTATTTTTAGGCTCATTTATTCCAATTATCGGATCTTTAATTTCTGGTTCAATAGCTGTATTAGTATCTTTCGTAAATAATGGTTTTACTAATTCTTTAATCATGTTAGCAATAATATTGATTGTGCAACAAATAGAAGGAAACCTTTTACAACCACTGATAATGTCTTCCTCTGTAAGCTTGCATCCTTTAGCAGTACTACTAGCAGTAACAGCTGCAACTTTTCTTGTAGGTATTATAGGAGCATTATTTGTAATTCCTGTTATGGCTTTTATAAACAGCACAGCTTTATATTTACATGGTTACGATAAATTTCCTGAGCTTGAAACAAAAATTGACAGACCAGGAGGCCCTCCAGGTTTCTTAGATTTAGCAATGAAAGCTTCTTTGCAAACAGAAGAATCTCACTTAAAGGAAACTCTTGTGACTCAAGTCAAAGAACATGAAAATGATCCTCCTGTATTCCATGACGGAACTGCTAATGAAAATGGGAGCAACATAAACCCACCTATAAGATAGATAATATAGGTAAAATAATATAAATTTATATTCTAATAGCAATTATCGGCGTAACCATATCTGTTGATTACGCCGATAATTTTATATCCTAATCTGAAAAAGTTTAGGTTTTTGAATCTATCAATTATTTATCAGTATTTTCAAGTGTTTCGCACTTATTGCTATCGTCACAAGTGTTGCGATAATTTCCATAAGCCTGTCCTTCAAGCTCTGTACCTGCTGGAGCTGATGCAGGAGATGCTGCTTCAACACTAGTGCCGAATAAATGTGACAAAGCGTTCATCAAATGATAGATAATGATAGCTGCAGCTGAACCAAGTGCTATTCCTTCAAAACGAATTTCACCAGCAACCCATACGAAATTAGCTATAGCTATTACCATTGATATTGCAGCTGTATTTAGATTTACTGGGATTGAGAAATCAACTTTATTTTGAACCCAAATTCTAACACCTAGCATACCGATCATTCCATAAAGAATTGTTGCTGCACCACCTAGAACACCTGTTGGAATAGTTGCGATAAGTGCACCAAATTTAGGCATGAGTGAAAGAAGCAAAGCAACAATGCCAGCAACCACATATGCGGCAGTGGAATATACGCGAGTAGCGGCCATAACACCTATGTTTTCAGCATATGTAGTAGTACCTGAACCACCACCTAGACCAGCGAAAACAGTTGAAAGTCCATCAGCGAAAAGTGCCCTACCAGTAACGTCATCAATGTTCTTACCTGTCATAGCAGCAACTGATTTCACGTGTCCAACATTTTCTGCAATCAAAACGAGAACTACAGGGACGAATAGTCCAAGTGTTGAAAAATCGAATTGTGGAGCCACAAAATGAGGTAAGCCGATCCATGGTGCTTTACTGATAGCAGTAAAATCAACTTCGCCCATTGCTATAGCTGTAATGTAACCGATTATTACACCAATTAAGATTGATAATCTACCTATTATTCCTTTGAAAATTACTGTAACTAACACTATTGATATTAGTGTTACCGATGCTGTAATAGGTGATGCTTTGAAATTATTCCAAGCAGCAGGAGCTAAATTGAAACCTATTAAAGACACTATTGCTCCTGTCACAACTGGTGGCATTACTACGTCAATCCATCTAGCACCAGCAAAGTGAACTATTAGACCAATTATAAGTAGAGTAGCACCAACCATGATTATGCCACCTTGAGCAAATGGCTTACCTAGTGTTTTACTTACTGCAAGTATCGGTGCTATCAAAGCAAATGATGAACCTAAATATGAAGGAAGCCTGCCTGCTGTTATAAGTAGGAATAACAGTGTTCCAACTGCTGTGAAAAATAATGTTGTGGACGGTTCAAATCCTGTAAGTAATGGCACTAGGAATGTTGCACCAAACATTGCTATAACGTGTTGTGCTCCAATTCCAATTGTACGTGGCCATGTAAGTCTTTCATCAGGGTTTACTACTGCTCCTGGTGAAATAGTTTTTCCGTCACCGTGTAATTTCCATTTAAATGCTGTAACCATTTTTGTCTCTCCGCTTGCAATTAATATTTAATGCGGTGCAGTTGGACTCTCGGAACATGAAAAAAGCCGGACAAATGCCCGGGCTTCGGCTAGCCTTTTGGGCTATTACATAAAAAATCCGAGTGCGCTTTTGCTAACCACTCGGGGTACTATAATAACATTTTTCAAATACACAAACAAGTTTTATTTACTTTCATTTTATTATTACTTTATTAATTCTTGTTTTTAATGTTATGAGAATTTTATTTCAAATAAATTTTTAAATATGTTTTAGTTTACACATTTGAAGATTTATACAAATATTTTCGCTTGTTATATTGCTATAATTTTATTATTCGGTGAGTGTAAGGGAATGTGATGTTCAAATTTAGAGATGACAAAAAATCTAAATATAATATTTCAAAATCGTTTAGCGATAAGTCATCTATAAAATATGCAGATTTTTTATCATTAGATGATGATTTATTTTTCCATTCTCTTAATTATAATGCTGATACTTATTCTTCTAATGATTTTCCTGGCTGCGAACTTGTTAATAAAGAAATAGTTTTTTCGCAAAAAGGTTACACTAATCCACCTTTACCTTTTTTAAAATTTTCTTTACTTTCTTTCTTTTTAACAATAAGTGGTTTAATAATTTTTATTATAAATCTTTTTTCTGTTCCATTTATTGCTGAAAACGGTCACAATACTGTTACCGTACCATTATTTCTATTA
This sequence comes from uncultured Actinomyces sp., assembly GCA_946998115.1. Taxonomy (GTDB): domain Bacteria; phylum Actinomycetota; class Actinomycetes; order Actinomycetales; family Actinomycetaceae; genus ZJ293. The sequence continues at coordinate 19,623 of CAMPYB010000012.1, forward strand.
AATTTATTTTTATTAGCTTTATCACTATTATCGTCACTTCAAGCATTAAAGAAACCTCATAGTAGATATTATCGAGGAAGAAGCTTAGCTAAAATTTCCTATGTAGTAAGTGGAATATATCTAGGAATGCTAATTTGGCTAGGAATAATCATATTTTTTTAAACATTTTAATTGATTTTTAATAAAAATCTATAAAATTTTTATACTTTTTGGCAGTTAAGGTTTATATTCCTTGTAAAACATGTATCATATATCTTACATCTTAAAGATATAGTAAAGAACACTTATATTTTAGTGTAAAGGAATTAAAATGAAGAAATTGTTAAACAACCTCTTATTTAGGGTTATATTAGCAATATTGCTTGGCATATGCTGTGGAATGTTTTTTCCAAAACCCCTGTCACGAATATTTGTGACTTTTAACGGACTTTTCGGTAACTTTTTATCTTTCATCGTGCCACTAATAATTTTAGGATTAGTTGCTCCCGGACTAACAGGTCTTGGAAAGTCCAGTGGAAAATGGTTATTTTTTACAACAGCAATAGCCTATATTTCAACAATATTTTCCGGCTTTATGACTTTATTAGTAGCCTATTATTCTTATCCACATTTGCTTGCATCACAAGTAAATCTTCAAGTTCTTAAAAACCCAGAAGACGCATTTTTAAAAGGCTTCTTTACAATAGAAATGCCGCCTATGCTAAACGTTACAAGTGCATTATTATTTGCATTCATTATCGGAATCGGTTTGGCATATGTTAATAACAATTCTCTTCACAATTGTCTTTATGGTTTCCGTGACATAATAATGGCAACTATAGAAAAAATAATTATTCCTCTACTACCTTTGCACATTTTCGGTATATTTCTAAATATTACAACTACAGGACAAGTAGCCAGCGTCATAACAACAGTAATTAAAGTTATTGTACTAGTATTCGTACTACACATATTCTTACTAATATTACAATACTGCATAGCTGCATTATTCGACAGAAGCATCAATCCTTTTGTAGCTCTCAAAAATATGCTACCTGCATACTTTACAGCTCTAGGTACTTCTTCTTCAGCAGCAACAATCCCTGTTTCATTGAGACAAGCTAAAACAAATGGCGTATCAGATTCTGTTGCCAATTTCGTAATACCTCTTTGCGCAACAATCCACTTGGCAGGCTCCATGATGAAAATTACAGCATTTGCTCTAGCAGTAATGTTCATTTCAAACACACCTGTAAACATAGTACATTTCATAGGCTTCATGTTTATGCTAGCTATAACTATGGTTGCCGCTCCAGGTGTTCCAGGTGGTGCTATCATGGCAGCTATAGGTGTATTGCAAAGCATGCTCGGTTTCAATGAACCAATGATAGCTTTCATGATTGCAACATATATAGCAATCGACTCCTTCGGTACAGCATGTAACGTCACTGGTGATGGCGCTATAGCAATCATAATAAATAAATTATCGAAGTCTGATCGTAAAAAATATGATGAAAAAACAATACTTCAAGCAGAAAATGTTGAAGTAAGCAATTAGAATATTTGTATAAAAGTGGCATTGCGCAAAAGCGGAATGCCACTTTTTATTTAAAGTAAAACTAACATGAATAATATTTACTTACAGATTAATAGCATCTAAATTACAAAAACAAATAGCAGCCAGTATAATAACCAGCTGCTATTTACCTACAGGCTAATAATAAAATATATCAACCATTCAATACACTTGCCCTTCCAGCTTCCAAACGAGCAATAGGCACTCTAAAAGGAGAACAGGAAACGTAATCTAAACCTGCAGATTCAAAGAAATTGATGGAATCAGGATCACCGCCATGCTCACCGCACACACCCAATTTCAATTTTGGTTTAGTCTTACGACCACCAGCAACACCTAGTTTAACCAATCGTCCAACACCGTTGAAATCGATTGTTTCAAATGGTGATACACCAAATATTCCATAGTCTACATATTGAGGGAAAAATACACCCTCAACATCGTCACGGCTGAAGCCCCAAGTTGTTTGAGTCAAATCATTTGTTCCAAAACTGAAGAAATCAGCTTCTTCTGCTAAATATTCACTATTTACAGCAGCTCTAGGTAATTCAACCATACATCCTATAGGAATATCCAATTTAATGTTATTTTCAGCACAAGCTTTATCGATCAATTTTTCTGCACGTTGCCTTATAATCTGCAACTCACGCACAGATCCAACAAGCGGAACCATTATTTCAGGAAGAGGATTAAAACCTTCTTTACGCAAATGCACAACCGCATCTATAATCGCCTGTATTTGCAATTCAAATAATCCAGGAATTACAAGTCCCAAACGTACACCACGCAATCCTAACATCGGGTTTGCTTCGTGCATTCTTCTAACTGCCTCAAGCATACGATCAGTTTGTTCGTCAACAATTTTTCGTTCAGCATTTAAAGCAGCTTTGACTTCCAATGTTACAATATCAGGCAAAAATTCATGCAAAGGAGGGTCTATCAAACGCACAGTCACAGGCTTATTGTTCATAATTTTGAACATTTCAATAAAGTCAGCTTTTTGCAAAGGTAACAATGCTTGCAAAGCATCTTTTCTTTCCTGTGATTTTTCATCAGATAAAATAACATGTTCAATCAAAGATCGTCTTTCACCCAAAAACATGTGCTCAGTTCTGCAAAGGCCTATACCCTCAGCACCAAATTCTAAAGCACGAGTTGAATCTTCAGGAGTGTCAGCGTTAGCTCTAACACCTAATTTTCTAACTTTATCAGCATGCTTCAACATTCGGTCAACACATAAAACCAATTCTTTAACATCATCAGTTTTTGCAGCTTCAAGTCCTGCTTCAAGTCCTTTTCGTAAATATATAGTCACAGCAGAATCAACAACCGCGACTTCTCCTAAAAAGACCTCACCAGTACTACCATCTATAGCTATCGTGTCGCCCGCTTTCAAAACAACACCACCTATAGTTACTGTTTGTTTATTCAAATCAATTTTCAAATCTTCGGCGCCACATACACAAGTTTTACCCATACCTCGAGCTACGACTGCAGCATGCGAAGTCTTACCGCCTCTTGCTGTTAACACGCCTTGAGCTACCATCATTCCAGGTAAATCATCAGGGTTTGTTTCTCTGCGCACTAATATAACTTTTGCACCAACAGATGCACGTTGCAATGCCTGTTCATTATTGAGCACAATTTCACCAACAGCAGCTCCTGGGCTGGCTGGCATTGCTTTTGTGAGAAGAGTTCTTTCAGCGTCAGGATTAAATTGTGGGAACATTAGTTGTGTGAGGCCTGCACCGTTTACTCTAGTCAATGCTTCGTCTTCTGTTATCATTTTTTCATCGACTAGTTGTGTTGCTACTCTAAAAGCAGCAGCAGCTGTACGTTTTCCAACTCGAGTTTGTAACATCCACAATTTACCTTTTTCTATAGTAAATTCAATATCACATAAATCACGATAGTGTGTTTCAAGTTTGTGTATAATGCTCAAAAGTTGCAAATAGCATTCGTGGCTAACTTCTTTCAAAGCTGTAAGTGGTAGAGTATTTCTAATTCCAGCAACCACGTCTTCACCTTGAGCATTTGTTAGATAGTCACCGTATACACCTGTTTTACCAGTAGCAGGATCTCGAGTAAAGCAAACACCCGTACCCGAAGTATCGCCCATATTTCCAAATACCATTGTACAAATATTTACTGCTGTACCTAAATCGTGTGGTATTTTTTCGCGACGTCTATAAAGTATTGCTCTTTGTGTATTCCATGATTTAAATACTGCTTCTATAGCCATATCTAATTGCACACGCGGTTCTTGTGGAAATTCTATTCCTGAAGCTTCTTTGGTTATTTTTTTAAACACTTCCACTAATTTTTTTAAATCTTCAGCTTTTAGTTCAGTGTCACTAGTATAACCTTTTTCTTCTTTTACTTTTTCAAGAGCATGAGAGTACAATTCACCGTCTACATCAAGTACTGTTTTACCGAACATTTGTATAAGTCTGCGATAGGAATCCCAAGCAAATCTTTCATTTTTAGATGCTTCAGCTAGTGCTTTAACAGATTTATCACTTAGCCCTATGTTTAAAACTGTTTCCATCATTCCGGGCATAGAAAATTTAGCCCCTGATCTTACAGATACTAGCAATGGATTTTCTTCAGCACCTAGTTGTTTTCCTATATGTTCTTCTAATTTACGCAAATGCGTTGTCACTTCAATATCTAATTCTTGAGGTATTTTATTATCTTTCAAAAATTGCCTGCAAGCTTCAGTGGTTATTGTGAATCCTGGTGGTACTGGTATACCAAGATTTGTCATTTCAGCAAGATTTGCGCCTTTCCCACCAAGTAGGTCTTTTAAATCTTTGTTACCTTCTGAAAAATCATAAACATATTTTGTCATTTAATTACTCCATCGTAATTGTGGGTTTTCTCACAATGTTTATCATAAACAATACTTTATCACTATTCTAGAATTTTATATAATGAAGAAACGTGTATTTTTATACTAAAAATTAGGTTTTTATTTTAAAAATTAGGTATTAATAACAACTTTCAATATAATACGTATTACTTTGTTCAACAAACATAAGGAAAATCATGGAAAATACAGATAGTCTAGCCTATTTTATTTTAGCAGCTTCGGGTACTTTAATTAGTATAGTTTTACTTATATGCATTTTTGAAATAGTTGTTTTTTGGAAAATTTTCGCTAAAGCAGGTATTCCAGGTTGGGCATCAATTATACCTTTTTATAATATTTATTGCCTATACAAAATCACTTTAGGAAATGGCTGGTTGTTTTTATTGAATCTAATCCCTATCGTAAATGTGATTATTGGAATTATTGTGCTACTAAAATTAGCTAAAGTATTCGGTAAAGGCGTCGGTTTTGGTATTGGTTTAATTTTCTTAAATATCATTTTTACTGCAATTATTGCTTTTGACAATTCTACTTACATTGGAGCTAATGGTAAACCTAGCATTTAGGCTTGTAACATATAATTATTTCTAAGATTTCTAAGCAAATAATTATTGTTATAAATTTAAAAAATAATAGTGAGGAAAGTTTTAGGCTGTCCTCACTATTTTATTTAAACAATTTTCACATAACATAGATGTCACATAAAATGTAAATCTTTTGAGGGAAAATATTTTTCTTCAAAAAATTAATAAAGCTCTTCTTTTCCATTTTCAGGAAGTTTTTTATTGCCGTCAGTAACATTCTTTTCATGACTATCAGCTTTTTTAGAATCAAGCTCTATATCTTCATTTTTTGTGTCACAACCACATTTATCTTCATTGCCAACATTCAAATTTTTTACACCATCATTTTTTTCAGGTTTTTCAAAATTCTCACATTTATTAGATGAAACATTCCTATCAGTACTATCATCATTTGACGTATTATCATCTTTAGAACTTGCATTATCGTCAACAATACCAGCACTTGTATGTTCCTGCTCATCATCTTGTTTAGGCAAAGGTTGTGGCGTGAAAGTGAAAATACCATCTGTGCTATCACCTATCACATCAACCGTAATCTTACTACCTGGTTGTATTTCTCCGAATAGAATCTTTTCACTCAAAGCATCTTCAATATTTCTCTGAATGGCTCGGCGTAAAGGTCTAGCACCCAATGCTGGATCATATCCTTGATTAGCTAGCAAAGCTTTAGCTTCATCAGTCAAAACTATTTGCATATTCTGTTCACGCATACGCTTGTCTAAACGTGAAACCATCAAATCAACAATCTGAACAATTTCTTCCTTAACAAGAGGTGGGAATACTACAACCTCGTCTACACGGTTCAAAAACTCTGGTCTGAAATGTTGTTTTAATTCTTCTGAAACTTTTGCTTTCATCCTGCCATAAGTATCTGCAAGCTCACCTTGAGCTTGGAAACCGGTAGTAACCGCTTTTGTGGCATCTCTGGTTCCAAGGTTAGTTGTCATAATGATAACAGTGTTCTTGAAATCAACCATTCTACCCTGAGAATCAGTAAGTCTACCTTCTTCAAGAATCTGCAAAAGCGAATTGAAAATATCAGGATGTGCTTTTTCTATCTCATCAAACAATACAACAGAAAATGGTCGACGACGAACTTTTTCAGTCAATTGGCCACCTTCATCATATCCAACATATCCTGGAGGTGCTCCAAATAGGCGACTTGCAGTATGCTTTTCACCAAACTCACTCATATCCAACTGGATCAAAGCGTTCTCATCGTCAAACAAAAATTCTGCAACTGCTTTAGCTAGCTCTGTTTTACCAACACCTGTAGGCCCAGCAAAAATGAAAGAACCACCAGGACGTTTCGGATCTTTAAGCCCTGCTCTTGCTCTACGTATAGACTGCGACAAAGCGCTTACAGCTTTATCCTGACCAATAACACGCTTATGCAAAGCTTCTTCCATATGTTTTAATTTAGCAGCTTCAGCTTCTGTTATCTTTACAACTGGTATACCAGTCATCATTGCCAGCACTTGCGCAATTGAATCGGCAGTTACTTCACTAATTTTATCTAAATCAGAATTACGCCATTTTTCAATTTCTTCTTGACGCTGTTTTGAAAGTTTTTCTTCTTCCGCTTTGAAACTTGCTGCTTTTTCAAAATCTTGGTCGTCAACTGCAGATTCTTTCCTGCGTTTAACTTCAGCTATTTTTTCGTTTAATTCATGAACCTGTTTAGGTGCAGTCAAATTTTTAATTCTCAGTCTTGCTCCAGCTTCATCAATCAAGTCTATAGCTTTATCAGGCAAATGACGATCTGAAATATATCTATCGGATAGTGTAGCAGCTGCTTCCAAAGCTTCATTGGTAATAATTACACGGTGATGTGCTTCATATCTGTCACGCAATCCTTTTAAAATTTTAACAGTTTCTTCAACTGTTGGAGGATCTACTTTGACAGGCTGAAAACGACGCTCTAATGCACTGTCTTTTTCAATATGTTTTCTATATTCATCTAAAGTTGTTGCACCTATTGTTTGTAATTCACCTCTTGCCATCATAGGTTTTAATATTGACACTGCATCGACTGAACCTTCAGCAGCACCAGCTCCAACAAGAGTATGTATTTCATCGATGAAAACAATAATATTTCCACGTGTTTTTATCTCTTTAAGAATTTTCTTTAAACGCTCTTCAAAATCACCACGGTAACGCGATCCAGCAATCAAAGAACCTAAATCTAATGAAAAAATTATTTTATCTTTAATAGTTTCTGGAACATCATCATGAACTATAGCTTGCGCTAAGCCTTCAACTACCGCTGTTTTACCGACACCAGGTTCACCTATAAGCACCGGATTATTTTTTGTACGTCTGGAAAGAATCTGCATAACTCTTTCCATTTCCTTCTTACGACCAATTACAGGATCGAGTTTACCTTCTATAGCCTGTTCAGTAAGATTAGTTCCAAAATTTTCCAATATGCTATTAGTTTGTTTATTTGAAGAAGCACCAGCTCCAACTCCAACTGTTTCTTTAAAAATAGAACCTTGATATCCTGACAGCATTTGCGTTACAACATTTCGCACATCAGATAAGTCAACGCCAAGTTTTTGCAACACTTGAGTTGCTAAACCTTCACCTTCGCGAATTAAGCCTAAAAGTATGTGTTCGGTACCAACATAACTATGCCCCAACCTTGACGCTTCGCTAAGAGATAGCTCAAGCGCTTTTTTTGCACGCGGAGTAAGAAAAGAAGTTTTTTCAACTTTGCTTTCCCCTTTGCCTATCATCTCTACAACTTTTTCACGCACAGCATCAAGGGAAATATCCAATGACTGCAAAGCTTTCGCAGCAACACCTTCACCTTCGCGAATTAGGCCTAACAAAACATGCTCAGTGCCAATATAACTGTGATTTAGCTCTCTGGCCTCTTCTTGGGATAAGACTATTACACGTCTGGCTCTGTCTGTAAAACGTTCAAACATGCTTTCTCCTGCGCATTTAATACATTTACCATTAATACTGTTTACAAGATTATATCTATGAGAAAACATTTTCTATAAAATTGTTTATTTTTCGCTATGGGGTGAATTTAACTAACCCTAATTTGATTATTTTATTGCTTTTCAGAAAAACAAATAAATATTTCAAAACTTATGCATCAGTGTCTAAAACTATAGTAAATGGACCATCATTTATTATTGACACTTGCATATCAGCGCCAAATTTTCCCTCATAAACTTCTAAACCGAGATCTTTCAATCGAGCCACTATTTTATCAATTATAGGTTTAGCAATTTCACCTTTAGCCGCTTTTACCCAAGTAGGTCTGCGTCCTTTTTTACAATCACCATATAGCGTGAATTGAGAAACTATCATAATTGGCAAGTGCAGATCAGAAATAGATTTTTCATCGCGCATTATCCTAAGATTAGCTATTTTCCTTACTATGAAATCTATTTCATCATCTCCATCATTTTGAGTGACACCTACAAGTGCCATTATTCCTGCACCGTTAAAGGATGAAATTTCTTTACCTTCTACGCTTACACTAGCTTTTTTCACTCTTTGTAAAATTGCGCGCATACATTGTCACCTCAACCTATTTTTCCTAATGATTTTTATTCTTTCGGAATCAATACTTGCAGTTGATTCACCATAAATATTCACAATGTCTTCTATAGTTGCAGCTACATTTCCAACACATATTTTATCGTTTAATAAGAAATCTGTTTTTTCAATAAATGATTTAGCAGAATTATTTGTAACATGTGAATTGTCAAAATGAAAATTTCTTTTAATCAGTCCGAGCGCGATCAGTCCTTCATCGTGATGCACTCCCATAAATAAAATTTCACCTATTTTTATTTTTTCATCATTTTTTATTACATAAATATTGGAATCTAAATCTTCTAAAGCATCCATCCCATCTAAATACAGTTTTACTAGTCGCCTAGGCGGTTTCCCAATATTTACTATTCTTGCAACTGTTTCTTGCCCACAGTAACATCCTTTGTTTATTTGTACTGCCGTGCGAAGCCAATCCACTTCATGCGGTAACAATTTTTGAGCACATACGCCCCAAGGTCTGTATCTTATAATATTTGAAGCAACAAAAGCATAAATTCCACACGGAGCATATTTTTTGCATAAAATTTCAAAAGCTGATTTGTTATTGTCTCCAAAGTTAGACATTATTTCGTTTTGCACAAATATTATGTTTAATTTTTTCCCAGTTGCAGGATGTGTCATATCTTTTATACTATTTTCAACTTTTGTATAATCTTCAATTTGTAAATTTTCAAATAATTTTCTATTTTCTTCAACATTATAATAAGTAACATTTTTAGCGCCCATATTCGGCCAAGGATCAGTGTACACACCTAACATTTTTAAATTATTTTCAGATAATTCAATTTTGATTTTTTCTATATAATCAGTATTCAAATCACCCATAACACATATTGTTTCCAGTGTTTCACTAATATTTTCTATGCATATATCAGCCATGAAAATCATTTTTTTCAAAAAGTTACCTAGGTTTGTTTCAGCAAAAAATCCATCTAATATATTTTTTTTCGCAACATCATGGACTTCTCTTTTATTTTCCGCAGGTTTTTTTTCAAAATATTTCTCAAAATTCGTTATATTATTTTGTGTCCCAGTTTTTGAAATTGTTTCAATATTTTCGTTTATATTAGGTAATAATTCTTGTGGCATAACCAACATATAATCTTTTAAAACTAAAACATTTATTGCAAAAATAACATGTCCTTGTGGATTTAAAATTAATGCTTCTTTGCTATAGTCTTCAGAATGTTTTACAAAAGTTTGACTGGTGATTTTTGTAAGCCATTCATATCTGTCTTTACCTGTTATTTTGTAAACACTATGAAAAGAAATATCAACAATACCAGTTCCATTCTCAAAATTTTCACTCTCTTTTGTGATAAAACCAAAATGTAACGGTATTTCTAATATTTTATTTTTTACGAAAACATTTTCATCATTTAATTCAGCAGTGTTTCTTTTTTTATCATCAGTTTTGATTGTTTTGATTACGCAATTTTCAAAACTGTCATATTTATTCATTCAACTACCTTTGACATGCGAATTGAAAATATTGGGTTCATATTTTTATCTTCATCTATCTTTTCAGCAACCATCATTAGGTCACTATCAACCAATCCGTAAAGTTGTCTTTCACCACCATGTTTTGGAGCATTTTTGGTAGCTAGAATCCCATCTGTTGCTATTTGTATAACAGGACCATCAATATATCCATACCAACTACCTGCTCTGCCTTGAGTAGTTAAATTTATTACTTGTAGTTCAAATGATTTAGTATTCTTATTTGTAGGAGTTTTTTCTTTTCCTAAATACCAATATGCAGTTTGGCTTTGAATCATATTTTTTAGGGAAAGTTTTTCATAACCTTGTTTTCCTGAAGTTTCAGGAGCAACTTTTGGTGATTTTTCTTCGTCAACATTGTAAAGATGCGTAGTTTGCCTCATCCAAGAATTATTTTCATATTCATTGTTACAGCTTTCTATTTCAAAAAACATTTCAACCAATATGTCTTTAGTTTCAGAATTTTCGCCATATTTTACGCCGTATCCTACCCATTTTCCGTTTAACCATGCAAAAGGCAATAATTCTTTCGGCATATTTACATTTAAATTCAACATTTGATTAACCCCGAATTCCTTTTTTATTCATGTTCATAACCTATTCAGAAGATCTTTTTAACTATCCACCTATTATTCTAAGTAGCATATAAGTAGGCATAGATATCAAACTAATTGGTATAAGACTCATTGCGATTAAGGAAATAATGCTTTTTGGTTTAAGCTGCAACACTCTTAAAGATTTTTCAACTAAAAGATATCCTAAACTTATTACAGAAATAATCGTTGAATAAACTATTGGTATAAGATAATTTAAAATAAATTGATCTGACGAGTCTAACAGCACCGCTGATGTAACATAAAGCTGATAGCCTACACTGTAAGCAATTTTTACCATTATCCAGCTAACAATAAAACTAGTCACAAATGTGATAATGCTTGTTATGAAATACTTATATTTATAATTGCTATACCCTTTAATGTGCAATAGCGCATTTGAAAATAACATTGTAACCATTACTGAAATACATAGCGGTAAAACATAAAAATGCCAACTATAAAGATCCGTAAAAATTATCCACGCTATAGATCCAACAACACAGAGCATTGCAACAATATTTGTAGAAAGAGAGTAAAGTAAATTTTCACGGCTGCTAAACCTGAATATTTCATTCAAAAAACAACAAAGCAACCCGAATCCCATACACAATGATATTGTTAGAAATGCTGTGTCAAATAACAATAAAATCATTGCTATAAAACCTACAACCCAAAGTGTTATTGTAGCGTGTTGTCTAGCTGGGTTATTAAATAGTTCAGGCATAGCAATAGATAGTATTGCAGCAAAAACACAACATAAAACTACAGTAAAAATATCTGGCAATAATGCTGTAGAAGCTAGTAATAATAGTAAAACAGTACTTATGAGCATGTGTATTGAACCTAAATGGACTGATTTAGATTGTTTTCGATCTTTATTACGTGTTCTACGCCTAATTTTATTTTCCAACTTTGCTCCCCAATATTTACTACTGTAAGTATACTATGTTGTTTTTAAACTTTATCTAAGATTTATGTAAAATGTCGTCATAATATGATTTTTTAAAACTATTTCACATATTTTTTATAATCCTATTTTCATACTTATATATTTTACATTTTTATTTAAATAAATTTTTATTTTATTGTTTAAATTATTTGTTATTTTATATTTTTAATATTTGTTTAATATTCATGTTTAGTATATGAAATAGGAGTTTTTTGCTTTAAAATATATGTGGCGCTGAGTCTTTTTGCCCCGGGCTCCAACCTTTGCCACTACGAGTGGCCTCTACGCCGACTGGCGCATTAACTCAGTGCCACATATTATGTGCACTATGTAATATGTATTCGAATTAACATATTTTTCTATAAAAATATAACTAGTAGAATTGGGAGAGTACTAAAGTGCGCTTTAAACCCTCAAATAAGGATGTAGTTTTTTTTGACTTATTGTCTGCTTCTGCGAAATGTATTTTGGAAGGTGTAGAACTTCTGGAACAGATTGTTTCAGCTCCAATAGATGGTCGTTCTGTTATACGCGATCAATTGCATTTGAAAGAACATGAAGCAGACGATAATACTCATGAATATATTCACAAAATGAATCAAAGTTTCATTACACCGTTGGAGCGTGATGATTTGATGAATCTCATGTCCACGTTAGATAACTGCATGGATTATATTGACGAAGTGGGCGATTTATTTGTTTTGTACAAGATAGATACTTTGCCTGAAACTGTGCAACGTGGTTTTAATGAGCAGATTGATATTTTGCGTAAATGCGCTAATTTGACAGTTAAAGCAACTCCTCATATTCAATCTTTACATGATTTATATGATTATTGGATTGAAATTAATAGTTTAGAAAATGCTGGTGATGTTGCATATAGAAGAATGTTGTCTGAACTATTTGAATATGTTAAAGATCCTGTAGAAATTATTAAACTTAAAGACATTATTCTTGTAACTGAACGTGCGATTGATTCCTTTGAACATTTCGCTAATGTTGTTGAAGACGTAGCTGTCAAGGAGTCATAATTGGATACGACTTTTATATTGGTATCTTCAGTTATCATTTTAGCTTTAGGTTTTGATTTTACTAATGGTTTTCATGACGCGGCTAATGCTATAGCTACTTCTGTGTCAACGCGTGCTTGGACTCCTAAGAAAGCTTTGCTTGTTGCTGCTATTATGAATATTGTAGGAGCAATGCTGGGTACTGAGGTTGCAAAAACTATTGGTAGTGGAATTATCACTCCCGATCCTACAAATCATGGTTTAGTGGTCATTTTGGCCGCTTTAGTTGGTGCCATTGTGTGGAATATAATAACTTGGTGGTTGGGGCTTCCTTCGTCATCATCTCACGCTTTAATCGGCGGGTTGATTGGCGCAGGAGTTGTTGCTGGTTCACATGTTGCTTGGTCGAACATAATATTTGTTGTTGTTATTCCTATGGTTATTTCACCTATAATAGGTTTCACTTTGGCATATATTGTCATGATTTTAGCAATGCTAGTTTTCCGCAACAGACCTTACCATTCAACGATGCGTAAGGCGCGTCGCTTTCAGTGGCTTTCGTCTTCGGCTATAGCGTTGGGACATGGTTTGCAGGATGCTCAAAAGACTATGGGTGTTATTGTGTTGGCGTTGATAGCGGCTGGATATCATGGTCCTGATGCTAATGGACAGTTATCTATCCCTTTCTTTGTCAAGCTCGCTGCCGCTCTAGCTATTTCTTTGGGAACTTATGCTGGAGGTTTTAGAATTATTAGAACTTTGGGACGAAAAGTTATTCAAGTTAATCCTATGCGTGGCGTAGTTGCTGAATCCGTGTCATCTATGATTCTTTATTTATCTGCTTATATTTTCCACGCACCTATTTCAACAACGCATACTATTACTGCTTCTATTATGGGTGTAGGTGCTACAAAGAAATTTTCAGCAGTGCGTTGGGGTGTTGCAGGTAATATCGTTATAGCCTGGGTATTAACTTTGCCTGCTTCAGCTTTGGTCGCTTCGATTTGCTACCATTTGCTTCACTATATTTTCCCACTTTAATGTAAGCGATTTT
>CAMPYB010000013.1 GCA_946998115.1 uncultured Actinomyces sp.
GGTTATTTACATCATCTACAGGAACTTTGTTATCAGCAGATGGTGGATTTAGTGTTACTCTTTCAGCAAGTGTTTTGCTACGTGCAACATCTTTTAGTGCAATTGTGTTCTTTGAACTGTCTTTGTACGTGGCAGTGAATATTTTCGCGACATTATCATATTCAACACTAGTAATATTTGTGTCCTGATTCTTTATTGCGTTGATTATTGCTGTTTTTTCATCATCTTTTAGACTGTCTAGATTGTCTACAGCAATTTTGTTTCCTAAAGGTGTGAGACGCTTTTGTTCAGCTTGAGTATATTCACGTATAACATCTGTTATAGGAATTTCGTTGCTGGAGCCATCTTCACGTTCGACTACTACTTTTGTTTTGTCTGGTGAAAGTTTGATCTTATTATTTCTTACACCGTCTTTAGTCTGGTTGCTGTCATAAACAGCTTTTATAATTTTCTTTTCTTCTTCAGGTGTTAGAGCATTTTTGTTTTTGACCGGTACTTTAAATTCTTGTGTAGGTGCTGTCGCAGGTTCTATTTCTGCTTGTTTCTTTGCTCTCACAACATTTTTCAGATCAAGTGTTGTAGTTGTAGTGTCTTTGAAAGTGATTTTAACTTTCTTTTTGCCTGCTATAGTTTCTACAGTTACTGACTGGATTCTGTCTTTAGCTGTAGGGTTAGCAGTTTTAATTGCGTCCTCGATTGCTTTCATTTCTGTTGCGCCTTGAGGATTATTCACATCATTTACCGGAACTTTATTTTCAGCTTGCGGTGAGTTTATAGTGAATTTTTCGTTGTCTTTCTTATTCCTTACTACATCAGTTGCTGAAACTGTTTTAGTAGAATTGTCTTCAAATGTAATTTTGATTTTCTTATTTCCATTTTCTGTTACAACTTCAGCTTTGTTGATTTTTTCGTTAGGGAACTGTTTCTTTAGAGCAGCAGTGATGTCTTGATTTTCGCCATCTGCGATTTGATCTTTATTATCAACTGCTACTTTATTATCGTCATCTAATGGTGTGAATGTGAAACGATCTGCGTCTTTCTTTTCGCGCACTAGATTTGATAGTTCAACAGTCGTTGAAGAATTGTCGTCGAATGTGATTTTGGCTTTCTTTTTGTTGCCTTCATCAACTAGTTCAACTTTTGTTATGCCTGATTGCGGATTAGCTTTTTGCAGAGCATTCTTTATTAGGCTTAGTTCCTTTGTATCAGGTTGATTCGTGTTTTCAACAGCTACTTTTTCGTTGTCAGCTAACGTCAACGTTGCAGTTTCAGCTTTGTTCTTTGCACGTGTTATATGTGTTGGCTCAAGTGTTTTGTGTGAACCATCATTAAATTCGACTTTTAACACTTTGTCAGTACTGCCTGTTTTGTTTTCAACTGTAACATTCTTGATATTAGCTTGTGGATATGCTTTTTTGAGAGCTTCAGTTATAGCAGTAAGATCATTTTGTGTAGATGCTGTAGGTATGTTAATTCCAACTTTTTCACTATCTGTTAGTGTCTTGTTAAAATCAGCTTTATCTGCTTGAGTTTTTTGACGCACAGCATTTGCAAGTTCCATGTTTGCTGTTGTATTGTCTTTGAATGTTATTTTTAGGTTCTTGCCTCCACCTTGCTTATTTTCGAGTGTAACTGATTGAATTCTGTCTTTAGCTGTAGGGTTAGCATTCTTTATTGCTGTTTCAATTAAAGATAGTTCAGTGCTATTTGGTTCAGCGACATTTTCAACTGGTACACGGTTAGCTTCAGGAACTGGAGAAAGAGTATATTTCTCGTTATCTTTCTTTGCTCTTACAACTTTGTTTAGTTCGATACCAGCAGATTTGCTGTCATCTTGGAATTTGACAACGATTTTCTTTGCATTACCTATAGTTTCGATATTCACTTCTTTTATTTTATTTTTGAAAGCAGTGTTTGCTTCTTTGATAGCATTTGCTATTTTTGTGAGTTCGTCGCCTTTAGGGTTGTTGATATCGTCTACTGGTACTAGTTTACCTGTTTGTGGTACTTGTACAGTGTAGCGTTCGTTGTCTTTCTTATTGCGTGTAACCTCGGATGGAGAAATTGTCTTGTGTGAACCATCATTGAATGTTACTTTGAATTTCTTTTGTCCACTTTCATCAGTTACTTCTACTTTAGAAATGCCTGCTTGTGGATATTTAGTAGTTAAAGCAGTCTTAACTTTTTCAGCGTCAGCTGTCTGTGGTGTCGCAATATTGTCTACAGCTACTTTTTCGTTGTCAGCTAACGTCAACGTTGCAGTTTCAGCTTTACTCTTACCTGTTAAAGCTTTTTGTGCATGTATCAAAGTCTTGGTGGCTTCTGCTAATTCTTCTTTTGTTGGCAAGAAAATATGCTGTTGACTGTTTTCCTGCCTATTTTTTAAGTCTTTAGCATTACTTAGAGCTGTGTCAAAAGTATTTTTTTTCTTTTGATCAGTTTCAGCAGTGTACTTGTAAGATGTTTTTGTTGTTTCGCTTGTTGCGATTGCTTCTTCTAGCGTTTTGCGTTCTGCGCCGTCTAGGGCAGTA
This sequence comes from uncultured Actinomyces sp., assembly GCA_946998115.1. GTDB lineage: Bacteria > Actinomycetota > Actinomycetes > Actinomycetales > Actinomycetaceae > ZJ293. The sequence goes on from CAMPYB010000013.1 coordinate 2,532, forward strand.
GATGCAGTTACTAGGTCGTTTTGAGCTTGATCTAATTCTTGCTGAGTGACTGTTTTCTTTTGTTGTGCATCTATCATCTTATTCAAGAGCTCTTGAGCTTTATTATATGCTTTATCAAATTCGCTCTTGCGTGTTTGATATGCTTTGTTGTATGCATCAGTTGACTTTGTTTGCTTTGCTTTTTCAAATTCGCTTTGCAAATTGGTCTCGTCAGCGAGGTTGTCGATTGTTTTGCCTAGTTTTTTAGCTGTTTCAATTATTTCTTTAATTAGCCTGTCGATTTTTGCTGCATCGACATTTTCACCAGTAGTTTTATTAGTGATGCTGTCAGCTTCACCAACTAGTTTGTCAAGTGTTGTTTTATTAGCACCTGAACCTGTGACTTTCTTTGCATCCTCAGCAGTTTTCTTTAGCTTTTTCATTGCTGTGTCAAGTTGTTGCGCATCTGCTACAGTTTGTGCAATATCATTTTCATTTCCTGAAGATTCTACCATTTCTTTTAGATATTGTTTTTGTTTGTTATTGATATTGCTTAATGCTTCAACTTTGGATACAGCTTATTTGATTTTTGCTTGCAACCTAGCTGATTCTACTATAGCGTCTGCGTCAGCTGGGCTGGTTGTTTGATTGCTGTCATCTAATTGTCGATTATATTTTTGTCTATCGTCATCGCTTAAACCGTCCATGTTCTTGATTTTTTCTTTAGCCTTATTTTTGGCGTCTTCAAGTTCAGCTTGTTTTACGATTTCAGCAATCTTTTCGCGCAAATTAGGTGTGTCTTTTGTGATTTTGTCGACTTCACTTGTATAGTGAGTTTTTCGATCAGGTAAAAGACCTGTGGCGTTTATTTTTTCTTTAGCTTTTTTCTTTAGCTCTTCAATATTTGCTTTGTCAGCAGCTTTTAGAGCTTCTTCAGGGCTGTTTGTCTGATCTATTTGTTTTTCAGCTTCTTTTCGTTTTTCACCTGTAATTGCAGGGTCAATTAGTTTTTTAGCATATTCTTTTGCGTTTGTAGTGTTTTGTTTTTCAGCTTTGCCTAATATTTCGTTGACTTTAGCAATTGAAGGAGCTTTGTTTATTTCATTTATAAAGTTTTTCTTTTGTTCTTCATTCAAATACTTGTAGTCTTCGATTTTCTTTTTAGCTTCGACTTTTTTATCAGCAAGTTTCTTTGCTTCTTCAGCTTCTTTTTGGTTTGCTTTTTCAACTACTTTATTTACTGCATCAACTGTGCCAGCATTTTTAACTTCTTGCTTTAGGCTATTTTTTTCAGTTTCGCTTAATGTTGGTAGTTTGTCGATTGCATTTTCAGCTGCTGTTTTAGCGTCTGCAAGTTCTTTAGCTTTAGCTTTCTTGTCACCTTCAGCTTTGTTTTGTTCTTGCGCTTTCTTTATTACATTTTCAACGTCAGAAATAGTTCCTTTAGCTTTAGCTTCATTTATTAATTCTTGCTGTTTATTTTTGTCAAGATTTTCAAGCTTTTTGATTATTTCTTCCGCTTTTTGTTTAGTGTTGTTTAAATCTCTTGCGTCATCCGCTTTTTGTTTAGCTTCAGCGTCTTTCTTTTTAGCTTCGTCGACTTTTTGACGTACCTGATCTTCGTTTGTAGCATTTGTTATTTCTCCTAAGATTTTTGTTTTATCTGTAGGATTAATATTGTTTAGTGCATCTACTACTTGTTTAGCTTGCTTTTTAGCTTCTTCTAGTTTTTTATTGGCTGTATCTTTAGCGGCCTGTTCTTTAGCTTTGTTAATCAGCTCGTCAATTTTATTTTGGTCAGTGCCTTCTGTTTTAATCTTTTGTTTTATTTTTTCAGCTTCTTCTTTAGATAAGCCTTCATCTTTCACTAGTTTGTCGATTAGGTTATCAGCTTCTTTTTGAGCTTCTTGCGGGTTGAATGCTCCGCCATTAGTTATAAAAGCTTCAGCTTTGGAAATTTCAAAAGCTGTTTCAGGGCCCCCATAATTATTTAATCTTTGTACTTCGAGTTTGCCTGTTTCGATAAGTGCAAATATTCCATTGTTGTAGTTAGTAGGAAAATTCATGTTTTGTGTATTTAAACGTGGCTTTGCTCCTGGAATATTTGTTCCATATGGACGGAAATCTTTACCGATTCGCCAACCGCCACTGTATGACAAGTTGCCTACACCTGTAGATCCTGAACCATTAAGTGGTCCGCTATTTAGTTCACTACTGCCATTTTTTTGGATATTAATTTTATTTGGTCTATTAGTGTAATCGTAATTGTCATAGAAGAATATTCTAGCGAAGTTTGCCCAGTCATTTTTATCTACGGCGTTTGGATTTTCAACTATTAATGGACGCAAATAAAACTTATAACCATTTCTACTTACTAGTTTTGGTTCTGGTGCGTTAGATTCACCCTGTTTATAAATCAAATAGTCGCGAGTGATTTGTGTTTTAGATCCATCTTGGAATGTGACTGTTGCATTTCCTTTATTATCGACAGAAATACCTTCTTTACCATTTTTAAGCTTGTTATCCTGTAATTCAGGATTTGCATTCCAAATATCGTCTTTTAGCTTATTTTGAATAGTGCTGTCTATAGAGTCAGGATTTTTAACGCCAAGACGTTTAACTGGTGTTTTAATATTGTACTGATTGCTCATAGGAGGAATTTGGTATACAAGATCAGAGCTATTTATAGTGTCTTTAGAATTATCTTTATATGTTATAGTTACTGTTCCATTAGATGAAACTTGTATACTATCTTTGGCTTTTCCTTGTGTTGCTTCAATAAATAAAGGATTATTTTTATTTTCGTCCCAAACTCTATCCTTTAATTTTTGTATCTCTGTAGGAGATAGTGAGTTTATCTTTGCAACACCTGTTTTACGTCCAAATAGAGGAGTGATACGATTCGCATAAGGATCCTGTTTGCGTGTTAAAGCATTTGCTTCAATAATTTTAGTAGAGCCATCAATGTATTTAATGGTTGCTTTACCTGTTTTATCAACAGTGATATTTTCTTTTCTGCCACCTATTGCAGTGTTGAAATTATCGGATAAGTTGTTAGCATTCCAAATCTTGTTTCTAATAGTTTCTGTTTCAGCAGTACTTAAATCACCCAGTTTGTTGACAGGTGTTGGAACAGGTATGACAGGTATAACACGTTCTGTCCATGTTAGTCTACGCACTACAAGATTAGTGCCTAAAATTTTATCTGTAGTGTTGTCAGTATAAGTGATAGTTGCGTTACCTTCTTGATCTACAGAAATGCTATCTTTTCCTTTTGGAAGCAGTGATTGGAACTCTTTCGTTTGAGCTTTATAAATAGCTTCTTTGACTTTATTTTTTTCAGCATTATCTAACGCGTCGACTTTGTTTACAAGTGTTCGAGGTGGAATAGTAGGGGATACGACATCTGCGATAGGAGGTTTTTGAGGGATTTCAATCTTTTTACCTGCAGTGAAACGGTGACTGCGTACACCCTGATAAATACCAGCAATTGCGTAAATAGGTTTCTTTTTATCTTTTATTTTACCTATAACAGTAAATTGTGTTTTGATATTTCCACGTTTTTCAAAGTCAACAAAAATTCCGTCAGTATTTTTCTTATATTCACGTGTAGTGTCGAGAGTATTACCATCATTGTTATAGTTAAAACTTTCTGAAGTCATGCTATTCCAATGGTGATCAAATTTTCCAGCGTCAGATTTAAAAGCATAGTAACGTGAATTAGATTGCCAAGTTTGAGTTGTGAAATGACCGACTATGCGCATGTTAGAAGATGGACTTTCTTTTTTCGAGAAAATGATTTTTTGAAAATCTTCCATATTCTCAGGCAAAGTAAACCAATGATATTGACGTATAAACCACCAAATATGATCTTTATTAATTGTGTATGTAATTCTTGCGTAATCACCATATTGATCAGTGTCAAAAATACCTGTATCAGGATTGTACTTACCGAAAGTGTAATCAACATCAACATATTTAGATGTATTATTGTAAGTTTCGTTTTGAGAATAAAGCAGGTTGCCACTAGCGTCAACATAGCCGTCTGCATTAGCAGTAGGTACACCTAAACCGCCCAAAGCTAGAGTAGAAACAAGTATTGCAGAAGCTGCACCTTTGTAAAGTTTGACTGTTTTGCAAGTGCGAGCAGAATCATTCATTTGTTTACTAGAGAACATTTTTACCTCTTATACACTATAGAAAATTATCACTTCAGACGCGAGGCGAAACTATTCGCATACCCCCCCCCTACTGATTTTGCTTCTTTTGCAAAACTATCAGCAGAGTTCGGCTATATGAAAACCCATAAATGTTACTTACACCTTGAAATGGGTGGTTACACGCAACCGAATCACTGTACACAACGTACAGGAAAATAATTGTAACACCTAAAATGGAATAAAACCAGAAAAATGATTTAAAAAAAATAGTAATAAAAAGTGGGCGATACTGGGATCGAACCAGCGACCTTTTCCGTGTGAAGGAAACGCGCTACCGCTGCGCTAATCGCCCTAAAAACCAACTATAAATATAACATTAAAAAAAATAAAATAAAACAAAAGACTGAATATACAAAAGTAAAATAAACTAATATAAAATATTAATGAATGGCTCACTAAATTTAAAAAATAAAAAAATATGCAAAAGGAAACACAACAAACACGTACAATATTGTTTTACGGCGACTCAATAATGGACGTTAAAACTGATCCAAAAAAACCTCAATATTTAGGGCAAGGCTTTCCTAAGTATATTCAGAAAATGCTGAATAGAAAATATTTGAATAAAAAAATAAAATACTATAATACGTCAAAAGGCGGTATTCAAACAAAAAATTTATACTATTCATTAAAAGAAAAATGTATAAAATATAAGCCAAATATTATAATAATACTCATAGGTATAAACGATACTTGGGATAGACAATATGAAAAAACACTTGCTACAGAATTTGAGCAATATAGATTTCAACAAGTTTATGAAACACTAATAAAAACAATACATGAAAAATTAATTGAAACAAAAATAATAATAATTGAACCATATTATCTTCCAACTAGAGAAAAACATAAAAATTGGGAAAAAGACCTTAAACCTAAAAGACAAATAATAAAAAATATAGCTAGAAAATATATGTGTATACACATTCCAATGCATGAAATATTAAACACAAATATAAATGCAAAAGAATATTTACAATACGTAGAAAAAGATGGTGTACATCCAACAAATAAAGGACACGCAAAAATAGCAGAAATAATATGCGAAAAAATCGTAGAAGAAAAATTATTGTAAATCCCAAAAATGCGTACATTCTGAAATAAAACCTTGTGCAATAAATTTAGCAAATTTTTCTATACAGTCTTTATTATCAACAAAAGAAGCGATAATTGAATGCTTATCAGCATAATTAGTTGCCCAATTTGATACAGAATCAAAATTTGCTTCAGGATGAAATTGCACACCAATAAAAGAACCACATCTCAAACTTTGAATATATTTATCAGAAGAAGCTAAAATGCGTGCACCTTCAGGTAGAGAAACAACACAGTCGCTATGAAATTCAGTCACAAAAATATCCGAACTTTTAAAATATTTACATGCAGGACTAAAAACAGGATCTAAATCAGCTAAAGCTGATAAATAGAGACGAGTTCCACCAAATTCTCGACCACGACTATGAGCTACTTCAACTTTGCCACCTAATGCTACAGTGCCCAGTTGGAAACCTAAACAAATACCTAGTACTGGAACATTATTGCGAACAAGAGAGCTAATTAACTTTTTCTCAGCACCAAGCCATGGACATGAAATATGACCATCTTTAGGAAGATCATCATAAGCATTATTTTCGCCACCAAGGATAATAACTGGACAATTATAATCAAAAGGAATTTTATCTTTTCTAGCATTTACTATATCGAAAACAATATTTTTATCAAACTCTAAAATCCAATCATAAAAATTACCTAAAGGTACGTCTTCATCATGTTGAATAACTAAAATTTTTCGTTGCAAAATAACACTCCAATAACAACACAAACACAAATAAATATGTAATAATTATAGAATCAAACTGAAATAAATATAACATTGAAAATAAAACATGCAACAATATTAACATAGATGTATGAAGTGTTAATTTGTGTAAAAAATATTGCATAGATTGATCAAAATAAAGTCACATGTGATAAGGAAAATTGTGGAAGAAAAAAATATAACTAATAATATTGACGCAAAAAAAGATGATAAACAGTATGAGAAAATATTAGGAAAGTATTATATTCCATTAACATGTGAAATAAATGATCCGCCTAAGCATGTAGCAGTAATAATGGACGGAAATGGAAGATGGGCGAATGAACAAAATCTTCCCAGAACTCAAGGTCATATTGCAGGCGAAGAAGCTCTGATGAAAACAGTAGCCGCAGCATTGCAAACAAAAGTAAAATACTTATCAGTATATGCATTTTCCACAGAAAACTGGAAAAGATCACCTGCAGAAGTGAAATTTCTAATGGGATATTCACGCGAGATAATACGTAAAAGATGTGACATACTGGACAGTTGGGGAGTGAAAATAGTATGGGCAGGTAGACGTCCAAAACTATGGAAATCAGTTATAAATGAACTCGAAAGAGCCAGTGAAAAAACTAAAAATAATACGCGTATGACTTTGCAAATATGCTTAAATTATGGTGGACAATTAGAAATAACAGATGGCATAAACGAAATAATCAAACAAGTGAAAAATGGGCATATAAAAGGAGCGATAACGCCAAAAATATTTGAAAAATATTTGTATAATCCATATATACCAAAAGTTGATCTTGTTATACGAACTAGTGGAGAAAAAAGAATATCAAACTTTTTAATATGGCAAAGCGCTTATGCAGAATTCGACTTTTTAGACATATATTGGCCAGATATGACTCAAACACACTTCTACGCTAGCATACAAAACTATCAGCAAAGAGATAGACGTTATGGTAAAGCAGTAGATAGAGTAGATTCATCGCGCTTACAATCAGAACAAATTCCAAATAATTCAGCTACATGTTCAATATCATAAAATCCGTATTGAATAGCGATTTTTTCTATCCACTGTTCAAATATTTCACCACTGATTTCAACAATTTTTCCGCATTTTTTGCAAACTAAATGATGATGATGAGTTTCAGTGTTACATTTGCGATATAAAACTTCGCCTTCTGCTGAACGTATGGAGTCAATAGTGTTAGATTCAGCAAGTGACTGTAGAGTGCGATAAACGGTCGCTAAACCAATCAAATTACCGGAAGACCTTAAAGAATCGTGTATTGCTTGAGCTGACAAAAAATCCGTCTGACTATCTAAAAAATCAATAATAGTAAGACGCTGTTTTGTAACTCTTTGCATAATAATATCCCTTCTTCACTAGATAGGTTACAATAAAAAATATCAATGCACAAAAATAAATGTAAATATGAAAAACAATAACATATAATAAATAATTGTTTAGTGTAAAAGGGCAAAATGCCTTGTGTAAATATTGGAGAATAAATTGATTAGTCAACAAAAACGACTAGAAGCTGTAATTAATCTAGCCAAACGCAGAGGATTCGTTTACCCATGTGGTGAAATTTATGGCGGCACAAGGTCAGCATGGGATTATGGTCCGCTAGGTGTTGAGCTTAAAGAAAACATCAAAAAACAATGGTGGAATTATATGGTTAGGTCGAGAGATAATATTGTCGGACTAGACTCATCAGTTATACTCCCAAAACAAGTTTGGATAGCATCAGGACATATTGAAGCATTTACAGATCCTATTGTGGAATCGCTACATACACATAAAAGATATCGTGCAGATCATCTAATTGAAGCATATGTTGAAAAACACGGTCATGAACCGAAAAATGGTTTAGCAGACATTAAAGACCCTGAGACAGGACAAGACGGAGCATGGACAGAACCGAAAGCTTTTTCAGGACTGCTCAAAACATATCTTGGACCAGTAGATGATGAATCTGGATTGCATTTTCTAAGACCTGAAACAGCTCAGGGAATTTTTGTGAACTATTATAATGTAATGACATCTGCACGTAAAAAACCACCATTCGGTATTGGACAAATAGGAAAATCTTTCAGGAACGAAATAACACCAGGGAATTTCATATTTAGAACAAGAGAATTTGAACAAATGGAAATGGAATTTTTCTGTGAACCTGGTACTGATGAACAGTGGCATCAATATTGGATAGACCAAAGAATGGCATGGTATGTGGATCTTGGAATAGATCCGGATAATTTGAGATTATATGAACATCCAAAGGAAAAATTATCGCACTATTCAAAACGCACAGTTGATATTGAATACACTTTCGGCTTCACAGGCTCAAAATGGGGAGAACTCGAAGGTGTTGCAAATAGAACAGATTATGATCTTACAGTTCATCAAGAAGCCTCAGGTAAAGATTTGCGCTATTTCGACCAAGTCAAAGGTGAAAAATATATACCTTATGTAATTGAGCCAGCAGCAGGACTTACAAGATCACTAATGGCATTTATGGTAGATGCATACTATGAAGACGAAGCTCCAAATAGTAAAGGTGGAGTTGACAAAAGAGTTGTGTTAAAACTTGATCCACGTTTATCACCAGTGAAAATAGCAGTACTACCATTGTCACGTAATGAAAAATTGACACCTCTTGCTAAAGAAATAGCTGAAAAATTGAGAGTTTATTGGAATGTAGACTTTGACGATGCAGGAGCAGTTGGTAGAAGATATCGTCGTCAAGATGAAATAGGAACTCCTTACTGTATAACAGTTGACTTTGATTCTTTAGATGATGGTGCTGTAACAGTACGAGATCGTGACACTATGCAACAAGAGCGAATAAAAATTGATTCATTGCAAAAATATTTTGCTGAAAAACTTATAGGTTGCTGAACTGACATGCAGATATAAAAATAAACTGGTTTAGTAAAGTGATATAGTTAACTGAGCCAGTTTATTTATAATATCGAAGAAACTGAAACATGTGTGAGCAAAAGAGTGAAAAATGAAATATTTGAATGATAGATCAAAATATCCGTCTAGAAAAACGCTAATTGCACATGAAAAAAATAATAATAAAAATGAAGAAAAATTATTTGAGCAAACAGCGCATTCTTGTTTACATAAAATAGAAAACAACAATTGTAATAATAAATGTGCAAATCAAATTAAAAAAATAAAAATAATACTTTCAGCGATAGTAATTCCAATACTGATTTTTACATTTATATCAGTTATATATTTGTATCCGTCACAAACTGCTTTTAAAAAAATAGATCCTGTAGGGCGAAATGCAAAAGTTGTAGATTTGCAAGTTATATCAATGAATGTAAAAACATGTGTTAATCATTCAAAACTTACTCCAACACAAGATTTACTGAAATATGCAATATGCGCAAGAGATAGTAAAACTGGCGAAATAGTGCCTGTACATGTACCTAAAGAAATTATAAAAAACGGTATGAATATTGGTGATAAAATAAAAACTATAAAAACTGATAGCACTAAGAGTCTCGGTACAAAATATAGCTTTTGGGATTATAACAGGCAAGATGTTTTAATAATTTGTGTAATAATTTATTTAATAGCTGTAGTTTTGGTAGCAAAATTTAAAGGACTTGCTGCAATATTTGGGCTTATTACATCAGTTTTAGTATTATTATTTTTCGTTATACCAGCAATTTTACAAGGGCATAATCCAATATTTGTAGCAGTAGTGGGTGCTTTGCTGATGATATTTTTATCAGTATATTTAGCGCATGGTGTATCTATCAGGACAACTATAGCGTTGCTTGGCACAATTTTTGGATTGACGACTACTGTAATTTTAGGATTTGCAAGTGTTAAAATGGCAAACTTATCAGGAGCGATAGGTGAAGAAGTATTGCAATTGTATGCATATTTTAAATATTTAAATCTACAGCAAATATTAATTTGTTCTATTGTAATTTCTTGTCTTGGTGCGTTAAATGATGTGACTATAACTCAAGCGAGTGCAGTGTGGCAAATATATTTTGCTAATCCTGATTTAAGTGTGAAAGATATTTTTGTGAAAAGTATGGAAGTTGGTAAAGATCATATCGCTTCTACAGTTTATACTTTAGCATTTGCATATGTTGGTTCAGCACTTACGACTATTCTTTTAGTAAGTCTTGTCGATAGAAATATTTTCGATTTATTAAACAGTTACAACATAGCTTTAGAAATAGTTAGAACGCTAATTTCTTCACTAGGAATTGTACTTGCAATACCTTTGACAACTCTTTTTGCATCCATTCTTGTGAAGAAAACTAATTTTGAAATATTAAAATAATATTATTTATGTTAGCGAAAACACTATTTAAAATATCTTACTGTTGAAAAACTTAGTAATAGAAAGTGTCGATAATATTAGTCAAAAGTTTTATATCTGATACATGTATTATTATCTATTGTAAATATACAATGTTTTATTTTATATAAAATTATGTAAAGGACAGATGAAAGCTTTTATAAAATATAGTAAAATATCTTGACATAATCAAGATAATGTAAATTTCAGATATAACTTAAAGAAGAAACTATGTTACAAATAGGTCCTATAAAAGTATGGACGCCAGTAATTTTATCTCCGATGGCAGGAGTTACTAATGCTCCATTTAGAAAATTATGCAGATTGCATGGAGAAAAAGGATTACCAGAAAATTTACAAAGAGAACTTAAAAATGCTGAAAAATACGTTGACGCTCCAGCAGGACTCTATGTAAGCGAAATGGTTACTACACGCGCATTGATAGAAGAAAACCCTCAAAGTTTGAGGCTAGTTAAACCGGATCCTGAAGAAAGAGTAAGATCAGTACAACTTTATGGAGTATCACCTGATATTATGTATGCGGCAGTAAAAAAATTATGTTTAGAAGACAAAGCTGATCATATAGATTTAAATTTTGGTTGTCCAGTGCCGAAAGTAACGCGCAGAGGAGGAGGATCAGCTCTTCCTTGGAAAAAAGATCTTTTTGAAGAAATCATAAAAAAAGCTGTTAATGCAAGTGAAGAATGTGCGAAAATCACTGGCAAAGATATACCTATAACTATAAAAACGCGAATAGGAATAGACGATGAGCATATTACTTGTTTTCAGTCAGGGGATATTGCGCAGAAAAATGGAATTGCAGCAATGACGTTACACGCTAGGACAGCTAAGCAATATTATAGTGGAAAAGCTAGATGGGAATATATAGGGCGCCTTAAAGAAGAATTGAATATTCCAGTACTCGGAAATGGTGATATATTTACTGGTAATGATGCTGTTAAAATGATGCAAGAAACTAGTTGCGATGGAGTTGTTATTGGTAGAGGATGCCAAGGTAGACCGTGGTTGTTCACAGATTTAGTAAGTGCTATAAATAATGAGCAAAAAAATATTTTACCTACTCTAGCGCAAGTTGTAGAAATAATTTTGCAACATGCACGCCTAATGATAGATGAATTTGAAGGCGAAGATAAAGCTATGCGTGAAATGCGAAAGCATATAGGATGGTATTTGCGAGGATTTGCTGTTGGTGGCACTACAAGACGTGATTTGCAGTTAGTTAAAACTTATGATGAGCTTAAATTTAGGTTGCATGAATTAGATTTAAGCCAACCATATCCTTGTAGTATGGCTTCAGGACCTAGAGGTAGGTTAGGAACTGAAAAAAAACCACATTTGCCTGACGGATGGTTAGACAGTCCATATTTTGGTAGCTTTGATGATGGTGAAATTTTAGAGTCGGAAATTGAAATTTCCAAATGCTAACTTAAAGTTTGTTATATTAGGAATTCTTTAAACAGTGACTTTAAAATTTTGAATGAATTATATTAACGTGACGCATTATTCATAGAAATGTATATTGCAAAAACTTAAGTACGCGTATTTAGCGTAAAGATTTTATTTATCTAGCAGTGTAAAAAGATTGTTAATTAAAAGTTTCTAGTAATGCTTCAGTTAAATTAGGTAATAGTTCAATACCTGATTTTGTTTCTTCTAAATCGTTTGGATCAATATTTTTGTCTAATTTTTTAACAATAGTCCATTTTGCGCCGTTTTTATCTACACCTGCGCATATGCAAACTCTTGTCAATAAGTGATTGCTTTTAAAATATTTTATTTTTTCTTCATCATTTTCAGGTGCTTGTTTATTAACGTCGCTGTCTACTGCATATTTGATTATTGCTATAGCGCAACCGTCAACATCTTCATTCCATTGTATTTGATGTAGTAAATCTTCTAAAGGCTGTGGCTGAATATCTTGTTCTACTGAAGATAAATGTGTAGGTATGAATTTAACTGATTCTTCAAGTATTTCTTTTAAATCAGGGTCTAAATGTTGGAGTTGTAAGAGTTTTTCAGATTTTACTAAAGAAAATAGTCTAATATTGTCATTATTTATTTCAGATTTTGTGTCGGAGCTATTTGCAGATACTATATTTTTTATTACATTCGTAAATATTTCTTTCACTGCTAAAGCTAAAGCAACTTGATTTTGGTCAATATTTTTTAAAAACTCTTTATCAACATCAGTTTTTGGGATTTTGTTCTCAGTCATACAAATATTGTACTCAATAAATAGTAAAAATATAGATATAAAAACTCTTTTGCTAGAATAGATACTGTATCTTGTAAACTAAGTATAGGATTGTATAGTGGATAGTAGAATAAAATTTGATTTACCTAAAATGAAAAAGCCGAATAAACTACCATGGCCTCTAATTATTACTGCACTAGTATTAGCTTTGATAGTGTTATTCGTCTATTCAGCATCCGTTTTTTGGACAGAAATACTTTGGTATAAACAGTTAAATTACCAAGGAGTATTGTTTACTCAATGGATAGCTAAAGCGATTATGATGTTGATGTCAATAATAATATTTTTTGTCACAATGTCTATAAGCATGTATATTGCTTATCGTAATAAAGAAAAATATGGTAATTACTATAATTTATCGATAAAAAAATATGAAAACAGGATTACTCCACACGCTAAAATAATATTTATTATATTGCCAATAATAGTTGGAATATGGTACGGAATAAAACTAGCTATGAATTGGGAAACAGTATTATTGTGGTGGAATAGTACATCTTTTGGTGACGTAGATCCGCAGTTTGGATATGATATTTCATTTTATACATTTAAATTATCTTTCTATTCGCTACTCCTACAACTACTATTAGCAGTTATAGTTTTCAATACTGTAATCAGTATTATTATTTATTATATTTATGGTGGTATAAAAATTTCACCTAGATTACGTATATGTAAAAAAGCTTGGGTACATATCAGCGTAATGATGGCTATGCTGTCATTATTTTTAGCTGGTTGGTATTGGCTTTCACGCTTTAATTTATTAAATGGGAGCGGATCTAAATTTGACGGTGCAGGATATACTGACATAAACGCTTTGGTTCCAGCAAAAACAGTGCTAGCAATAATTGCAATATTAATTGCAATTATGTTCATTATAAGCACGACTAGAACTTCTTGGAAATGGCCTATATCAGGTGTAGCTATTTTAGTTGTGTCGGGACTAGTTGCTGGTAATTTATATCCTATATTGGTTCAAAGATTTACAGTTGATCCAAATGCTCAATCTTTGGAATCTAAATATATACAACGTAATATTGATGCTACATTAAAAGCTTATGGTTTGAATAATGTAGAAAAGCGAACATATAATGCTGTAACTACTGCATCAGCAGGTCAGCTGAGAGAAGATGCTCAATCAGCTGCTTCTATTAGGTTATTAGATCCTACGATCATTTCACCGACTTTTAGGCAATTGCAACAAAATAGGCAATACTATAATTTTGATGCTACAACATATGTAGATCGTTATAAAATAAATGGAAAACAAACTGATACTGTTATAGCTGTTCGTGAATTAAATCAAGATGGTTTAGGACAAGCACAAAGAACATGGGTTAATGACCATACAGTATATACACATGGTTTTGGTGTCGTTGCGGCTTATGGAAATAAAACACAATTTGACGGGCAACCATCATTTTGGCAACAAGGCATACCATCAGTTGGTGAAATAGGAAAATATGAGCCTAGAGTTTATTTTGGAAAAAATTCACCAGATTATTCTATAGTTGGAGCTCCAAATGGAACTAAACCGCAAGAGCTTGATTATCCTGATGATAAAGCAAAAAATGGTCAAGTAAATACTACTTATAAAGGAAATGGCGGACCATCAATTGCTAACATATTCAATAAATTATTTTACGCTATAAAATTTGGATCTTATGATATATTCTTTTCAAAGCAAGTTAATGAAAAATCTCAAATACTTTATGATCGTGATCCAGTATTGCGTGTAAAAAAAGTTGCACCATATCTTACTTTAGATAAACAATCATATCCTGCAGTAGTTGATATGGATGGTAATCCAAAGACACCGAAGAGATTAGTTTGGATAGTTGACGGATATACTACATCTGATCAATACCCATATTCAGCACACGAATCATTGGAAGAGACTACAACCGATTCAAGATATCGCAAAATAAACACTGCTGGAAATGAAGTGAACTATATAAGGAATTCAGTAAAAGCAATAGTAGATGCATATGATGGATCAGTAAAACTTTATACTTGGGATGATAAAGATCCTGTTTTGAAAACATGGAATAAAATATATCCTACAAGCGTAAAACCAATGAGTGAAATTTCAGGTGATTTAATGTCTCATTTGCGTTACCCTGAAGATTTATTCAAAGTACAACGTACTCTTCTTTCAAGATATCATGTTACTGATGCAAGCTCATTTTATTCAGGTGGAGATTTTTGGAAAAATCCAGTTGACCCAACGAAATCATCTACAGGCGAACCGCAACCGCCATATTATTTGACAATGGAAATGCCTGGACAAAAGAAAGCAACATTCTCTTTAACATCAGTGTTTGTTCCAGGTGGTAACACAGACAGAGAAATATTAACTGGTTATTTAGCTGTAGATTCTGAAACAGGTAGCACTGCTGGAAAGAAACGAGCAGGTTTTGGTAAATTACGTTTACTTGAGCTACCACGAGATTTAACAGTTCAAGGTCCTGGACAGGTGCAAAACACTTTCAATTCTACAAATAGAGTATCTACAGAGTTGAATTTGTTGGCACAGCAATCTTCAGAAGTTGTACGAGGAAATTTGTTGACTCTGCCAGTTGGAGGAGGACTATTATATGTACAACCTGTCTATGTTCAAGCTTCTAAAGGAACAACTTTCCCATTATTGCGTTTTGTATTAGTAAACTTTGGTGAAAAAGTAGGTTTTGCTTCAACTTTGCAAGAAGCATTAGATCAAGTATTTGCTGGAGATTCAGGTGTTTCTACAGATGAAAATCGTAAAGGCACCGAAGACAAATCTCTGGATAAAAATTCTCAATCTTTGGATGCAAAAACTAAGCTAAATAATGCGTTAGAAAATGCTAAAAAAGCTATAAATGATTCAAACGAAGCGTTGAAAAAGCAAGATTGGACATCTTATGGTAATAGTCAAAAACAATTGCAACAGTCAATTGAAAATGCAGTGAAAGCAAAAATGGAATTAGATTCAAATAAAAAATAATTAAAAATAAAAAGGGTGTGATAAATAAAACTATCACACCCTAAATATTTTCAATAAATAATAAATATTGATAGACAAATATATTTAAAGGAAAATATGGCAGTACGACTTGCGATAGAAAAAGATTTCACACAAATTTTAAATATTATAAACTATGCGAAAAAGTGTTTAAAAAATGATGGAATTGACCAGTGGCAAGATGGTTATCCTAATTTACAAACAATAAAAACAGATTTTAAAAAACAACAATTATATGTGCATGTGAAAAACAATGAAAATAGTGAAGATAATAATATAGTTAACGCTTTTTGCGCTATAGAATTAGAAAAAAGTAACATGTATGAAAATGACTTGCAAGGAAAATGGGGATATTCTGGAAAATATGCTTCTGTACACAGACTAGCAGTATCCGAAAATTCAAAAGGAAAAGGATATGCTAAAGAACTACTAAATTATGCTATAAGAATTGCTCAAAAAAATAATTGTAAATCTTTACGCATAGACACGCATAATAAAAATGAGAAAATGAAACACCTTATAATAAAAACTGGATTTACATATAGAGGAATTTTACGTTACAACGATACGAGTTTTAGAAATGCTTATGATATCAAAATTGACTAATTACATTTCATCTTAACAATTGTTCTAAAACTAAGTGTAAAATAAATGATAAAAATAGGAAATAAGTTATAGAATATTTTATATGGAAAAAGAAATAAAAGTTGCAACGATAATTGTGTCATATAATAGAAGTTCTCTATTGAAGCAATCTTTGGAAGCTATAAATAATCAAAGCAGAAGCACGGATTATCTTATAGTTGTAGATAATAATTCTACTGATGATTCACTAGAAGTAGCATCTTGCGCGAAAAATGTTACAAAAATTGTAAATTTAAAAGAAAACTTAGGCGGTGCTGGAGGTTTTACTGCAGGAATAGCTTTAGCTTTAGCAGAATATAAACCAGACTATGTTTGGATTATGGATGATGATTGCATCCCTGAAAAGCAAGCTTTAGAAGAACTTTTAAAAGTTACAGATTCTTATGATGGACAAGTTGCGCTTGTCGCGTCGGAAGCAATATGGCATGATGGCACAGTGCATCCTATGAATAAACCAAGACCTAGACGTTTTTTGAATTCAATTTCAAAAATGAAAGCTGAAAAAATTGCATGTACACAAATAAGGACTGCATCATTTGTTTCAATACTAATTGATACTAGAGCTATTTATGAAGATGGCTTGCCTATAGGTGATTTTTTTATTTGGAATGATGACTTTGAATACACAGGTAGAATATTAAAAAACAGAGTGGGACTTTATGCACCGAATTCTAAAGTTAAACATTTAACAAAACAGTTGGCAGGTTCTGATAAAGATCCAGGTGAACGTTTTTATTATGAAGTTAGAAATAAACTTTGGACTTATCGATATTCTAAAGCTTTTACTCTTTTTGAAAAGATGATATACGTATTAGTTTCTTTACGTAGATGGTTTATTACTTATAAAAATTCGTGTGATAAGAGTGTAATTTACTCATGTTTAATAAAAGGAATGAAGGATTCACTAAAACATTTTGATAATAATAGCGATTTTTTTGAGAAGCATTTTACGAGCGTAAAAGTGCAGAATTTTAATTGTGATACTGCAGCATATGAGAAGAACTTATATGAATGGTATTTGAATGAATTTCACAATTGTGAATAAGAAAAAGCATATTAGTAAAGTGTTTTAATAAAAATTAGATCTTAAAAATATGATTTATTTTTTATACTTCCACTTAGTTGGGAATATTTTTATATTCCCAACCAGCACATGCTAGCAATAATTGCTGCACTTGCTCCCGTTTGAATAGTAGGATTTATACGCGGAGCAAAAGCTGGATTATGATTAGGATATTTTGTGTCGTCTTTAAAGAAACCTCCAAAAGTCCAATAAGAATATGGCGCATTAAAGCAGTCAGGTATGTTGCTGAAATCTTCTGATGCAGGGACTTGCCCACAATCTATCACATTTTTTGCACCAAAATATTCTTTGAATGCTAAAGTAATTTTTTCTGTTGCTTGTAAATCATTGTTCGTTAAAGGATACGAGTCATAAAGTGAAAATTCTGGTTCTATTTGGCAAGAAGAGGCAATACATTCAGCTTTTACTATGCGTTTTATACCATCTATTAAATGTGTTCTCACTTGATTATCATAGGCTCTAATATTTACTAAAAGTGTTGCATTATCAGGTATTATATTGGATTTTGTGCCTGCTTGTATTGAACCTACAGTAAGTACTGCCATTTTTAGAGGATCTATTTCACGTGATACAAGAGTCTGTAATTTTAAAACAATACTTGACGCTATAACAACTGGGTCTATGCTTTTATGTGGCATTGAGCCATGGGACCCTTTACCATGAATTGTTATTTTTATTGAAGTAGCAGTTGATAATATTGGCCCTGCATGTGTACCTACTTGTCCAGATAATACAGGTTCAGATAAAACATGTTGACCTAATACAATATTTGGCTTAGGGATTTTTAATGCAAGATCATCTTGAACCATAGATATTGCGCCTTCAGCAGTCTCTTCTCCTGGTTGGAATAGAGCAATGTAGGTTCCTGACCATTTGTCTTTATTTTCGCTAAAAAATTTTGCGCTTGCAAGTCCTGCGCTAATATGAAAGTCATGTCCGCATGCATGCATGACTGGCACAATTTGTCCACTAGAATCTTTCATTTCTTTTTTTGAAGCATATTCGACGTCACTGTTTTCTTTTACTGGTAAGCCGTCTATATCTGCTCTATATAAAACAGTTGGACCTTGATAGTTTTTTATTATGCCGACTATTCCACCACCTATTTTTTGGGTTTCATATCCGAAGTCTGTTAAATATTTTTCAATTAGTTGTACTGTGCCTGTTTCTTGCATAGAAAGTTCAGGATTAGCATGCAACCATTTATATGTTTTTTCAAGCCAAGGTTGATATGATTGGATAATATTTTTTATATCGCTTAAATTTGTGCGCATAGTAATTCCTTGTCTGTAAAAAAACAAATTTTTTTATACATATTGTTACTATAAAATAATGTATAGTGTAAAATTATGCTGTTAACTATATATAGTTAATATTTTACTTGTATTTGTATTTTTATACATAAAAGAATGTGGGTTTTTACAAATATAATTGTAAGAATCCACATTCTACTATATGTGTGAATTATTTTGAATCTTTGTGCTTGCGTAATATAGTCACTAGTCTCAGTCCTGTTACACCGATTACTTTGTATAGAAGAATTCTTGAGTTATCACCTGTGTCTAGTGTTGCATAATTACTCCGCTTTTAATTATTAAATAATTATAGGAATTTTCTTAAAATTTTATATGCACGCATGAGTTTTAAGCTCAAATATATGCCTGTAATACCAAGTCTATGCCATAAGAATAAAATAACTTTTTGTTTTGAATTTTTATCATAATTATTTTTCTGTTGATTTGCCAATAAATTTTTATAAAAAGAATCATTTATAATTTTATTGAAAATAAACATGGCATTCTTTTTGGAATTATTTTCATAGTAATATCTGAAAATACCTAAAAATTTTATATAAAGCCACAAATTAATTGCAGTCTTTTCAGTATCACAGAGTGGATAAGTGTTAAAAATATCCCATTGCGCTTGAATAACTTCTTTTTCATAAAAATAATAGTTTTTATCGTAAGATTTAGTTGACGAATTTGAATTGTAAACATAATGATATAGTAATTTAGAAGTGGAAGCGATCACATTGCAATGAGAAAAATAATCTGCTAAAAATAATGCATCTTCGCCAAGTAATATTTTTTCATTAAATAAAATATTATTAGATTTAATAATATCTGTAATATACAACTTATTTACAGAAAAATTCATATATTGTAACTGACTAAATTTGGAAGGCATAGACATAAAAGTTTTATTATCTAAGACAAAATTTTCCGTAGGATAATACATATCAGTCACACCACAAATAGCTAAAGAAGCTTTGTTATCAATCAATAGACTATGTAAAGATTGCAAAAAAGTTGGGTCAACATAATCATCTGAATCTATGAAAGACAGATACTTTCCAGTAGCGTTTTTTATACCGTAATTTCTAGTTGAGCTAACACCTGCGTGTTGTAAAACATGAAAATGAAAACGTGAATCTTTTTTACTATATTCATCCATAATATTGTGGTAATCATTTTCGCTACCATCAATGCACACTAATACTTCAAAATCAGAATATGTTTGTTTTAGTATACTGTCTAAGCATTTTCTAAACTTGTATAAATTAGAATTATAATAAGGTACGACGATGGAAATTTCAGGCATAATTACTCCGCATAAATATTAAGTTTTTTCTTTTTATCTAATAAATTTTTTAAATAAGCAAGTAGTATGTAAAATTTGAACTTATTTTTTCTAAGCAATTTTACGAACCTACCACCTTTGCTGTAATAATATGGATATTCAGAAAGTTTTAAATCAAAACTTTCACATTCGCGTTTGTATTTTACAGATGGTGGCAAAACGAAATAAAAAGCATATTGCATATGACATAAGTCAACGACACGTTCTTGAATAATATTTTTTAGATAAGGTTTATTAACACTGGTATTACAATAATCAATCATAGCAAATACTACACGTTCATGATCTTTATAATGTTTTTTAATACCAGAAACACTCATGCTTTGACCATCACGAGAAGTTCTATAATAGTAAATAGGTCTAGCATAGTAAGAAAAACGTTCAGAATGATTGACAGCTTTAATGGAGTATTCTACATCAGTATAGAAACAATGTTCCATTACTGTAATATTGTTTTCTTGTAAAATATCCGTTTTGCAGGTGAGTGTGTGCATTGCAGGTAAATAAAAATCTACTTCAGACAAATAAAGCAACTCGCCATGATCAAAATTAGGATAAGCTCCTAATATATTTATAATACTGCCATCAGCATCATTGAAAGATACAAAAGGTGAGTAAACAAAATCTGAATCGACTTTTTGCAAAAAATCAATAAAATCATCTAAATTTTCAACTGAAAAATAATCGTCGCCATCTAGTTGTTTAAAATATTTACCTTTGGCTAGTTCTATACCTTTATTTACTGTAGAACCCCAACCGCCGTTTTCTTTATTAATGAGACGAAAAGTATCAGGATACATGTCAACATATTTTTGAGCAACCTGTGCTGTAGTGTCCGTAGATTGATCGTTAACTATCATTATATCTAACAAATCTTTATGATTTGATTTGCAAAAAGGTTCCAATGCTTCAGCTAACGTGTTTTCGACATTGTAAGCGGCAACTGAAACTGATAATACTTTACTCATAATTTAAATAGTCCTATTTTATATATGGAATATATTCCACTTTATCCTAATAGCAAGTATAAATCAAATGTATTTTTATATTCACGAAAGGTGAAAATAGCGCAAAAATATGGAAAATTTGTTATTTTTTTATGTATAAACAACCAATATTATTCTCCAAAAGTATTATAATATAAAACTAATTGCTTTGTTAAAAGTAGCCTAAAATAAAATATTGGTTTAAGATAATAATTTGTGTAAAGTGTGACAGTACATTTATGTTGTTTTTAGGAGTAGAAAATGGATACAGACCTTATAGTGGTTGGATCCGGTTTTTTTGGTTTGACAATTGCAGAAAGAGTTGCAAATGAACTGGGTCGCAAAGTAACTGTTTTAGAAAAAAGAAATCACATAGGTGGAAATGCTTATTCAGAATTTGATGAAGAGACAGGTATAGAAATCCACAAATATGGTGCACATCTATTCCATACGTCAAACGAGAGAGTTTGGGAGTATGTTAACAAATTCACTTCATTTACTAATTATGTTCACAGAGTTTATACAATATATAATGATGAAGTTTATCCAATGCCTATAAATTTGGGTACAATTAATCAATTTTTCAGAAGCGCTTATTCGCCATTAGAAGCCAGAAAATTAATCAGCAAACAAGCTGAAGAAATGAATGGTAGAAAAATTACTAATATGGAAGAAAAAGGTATATCGCTTATAGGTAGACCATTGTTTGAAGCTTTTATAAAAGGATATACTGCAAAGCAATGGCAAACTGATGCAAGTGAATTACCAGCTTCCATCATATCGCGTCTGCCAGTTAGATATAATTATAACAATAGATATTTTTCTGATAAATATGAAGGATTGCCAGTTAAAGGATATACTGCGTGGCTTGAAAAAATGGCAGAAAATAAAAATATCACAGTAAAGCTAAATACGGACTTTTTTGATGAAAATAATGAATATTCAAAAGATAAAATTGTTGGGAAAATTCCTGTTGTTTATACAGGGCCATTAGACAGATATTTTAATTACAGTGAAGGCAAATTGTCTTGGCGTACTTTAGATTTTGAAAAAGAAATTTTACCTATAGAAGACTATCAAGGTACGTCAGTTATGAATTATGGAAATCGAGAAGTGCCATATACGCGTATACATGAGTTTAAACATTTTCATCCAGAAAGAGATTATCCTAAAGATAAAACAATAATCATGCGTGAATATTCTCGATTTGCTGATAATAATGATGAACCATATTATCCGATTAATACTCCACAAGACCGCGAGGTTTTGTTGAAATATCGTGAATTAATGAAAAATGAGGATAAAGTTTTCTTTGGTGGACGATTGGGCACATATCAATATTTAGATATGCACATGGCAATAATGTCAGCATTAACTATGTTTGATAATGATTTGCGTCCAATTTTAGAAAGACAATAGGCTGAATAAGGTAAAAATATGTCACAAACTAATGGAAAAAATACTGTATTAACTGAACCTGGAAAAGGAAAAGGTCTCTTGGAAGTTTTCAAGAGAGTTTATCTTTTGCGTTTGTTAGTTCATAAAGAATTACGAGCAAGATATCGTGGATCATTTTTAGGTATGCTATGGTCATATGTTAAACCAGCAATACAATTTATAGTATTTTATTTTGCATTAGGTGTATTTTTACAAATGAATAGGGCAATAGAAAACTATTCAATATATTTATTTTCAGGCATCATACTTATGAATTATTTCACTGAAGTATTTGCTAATTGTACAAGATCTGTAATTGTTAACGCTCCTTTGGTGAAAAAAATTTATTTGCCCCGTGAACTTTTTCCAGTTTCGTCGGTTATTGTCGGCATTGTGCACTTTTTGCCACAGCTTTTAGTGTTAGTGCTTGGCGCTTTGCTATATGGTTGGTTTCCTACAATTCATAGCATGGCTTATTTGATATTAGGGTTTGTAATAATTACAATATTCGCTTTAGGCTTAGGATTATTCTTTGCTGCATTAAATGTATTATTTAGAGATGCTGAAAATTTTGTTGATATAATACTGATGATTGCTACATGGGTTTGTCCAGTTTTGTATAATTGGCAAAATGTTTATAATGCTGCAAGCGGAGGGATTATATGGAAGCTTTATCAGTTGAATCCTATGTCTCCAGCAGTTGAGTTATTCCATAACGTTTTTTGGACGTCTACGCTTTCTGTACCAACTGAAAACCCGCCTCACATGTTGATATGGTCTGCTATAGCTTTAGTTACATCAATAATAATTTTGATTATAGGTGAGTTAGTGTTTAGAAAATTAGATAAGAGATTTGCGCAGGAATTATAAAATGGTTAAAAATATACAAGCAGGACAAGATAGTGAAATAATGCAAGATCAAGATGTAGTTATTTCTGTGAAAAATGTTACAAAAAAATTTATATTACGTAATACTCACACTCTTAAAGATATGGCTGTTTGGTCTCTTACAGGTAGAGCTTCTAAACTTAAAGATGAATTTTATGCTTTACGAGACGTATCATTTGAAATCAAGCAGGGCGAGTCTGTAGCTTTGCTCGGATACAATGGTTCAGGAAAGTCCACAATGCTGAAATTAATATCAGGCGTTATGGGACAGACAAAAGGTACTATTGGTGTAAGAGGAAAAATTGCGGGCTTAATAGAGGTTGGTGCAGGTTTTCATCCAGATCTTACAGGTCGCGAAAATGTTTTCTTAAATGGAGCTATACTCGGAATGACTAAAGAAGAAATAGAAAATTCTTTCGATAGTATAGTTGCTTTTTCTGAAATAGAACAATTTATTGACACAGAAGTAAAATTTTATTCCTCAGGTATGTTTTTAAGACTTGCTTTTGCAGTTGCTATTCATACCAATCCTGATTTGTTTTTAATTGATGAGATTTTGGCTGTGGGTGATGAGCCTTTCCAACAGAAGTGTTTGAAAAAGATTAAGGAATTTGCTTCTGAAGGTAAATCTTTAGTTATCGTTACTCATGATTTGAATAAAGTGCATGAGCTATGTGATCGAGGAATAGTTCTAGAGCATGGTGTTAAAAAATTTGACGGGCCTATTGATCAAGCTGTGGCATGCATGAGAGGAGAATAGGTGCGTAAAATTTATTTGCGCAGTTATTCTACTAGTTTTATATTCGTGTTAATTATGCCAGTTCACTTATTATTGTCCATATTTTGCGTAATTTGCTTCAATATTTTCTTTGCGTGATTCCCAAAACCATCGATTTTCATCGTACCATTCGCATAGTATTTGTAATTCTTTTTCTAAATCGGCATGTAGTGGTGTGAAGTTTATTTTATTGTTAACGTATGTGTTGTCGATTTTGTAGCTGAAATCATGATATTTTCTATCTTTAACTTGTAAATAATAATCAGGTGTTTTATCAAAATAATGGTTTAGAATTTTTACTATTTCAATATTTGTTTTTTCTGTACCATAACCTATAGTATATTTTCCAGTTAAATCTTTTTCTATAATTTTCATTAAGATTGCACAATGATCAAGCACGTGGATCCATTGTCTTGATTGCATACCAGATCCATAAAGATGTGGTTTTTTATTTGAGAGTAAATTTGTTATTGTTCTTGGTATAAATTTTTCAATATGCTGATATGGGCCATAATTATTGCAACAATATGTGATTGTTGCTTTTAAATTATATGAGTGTATCCATGCGTTCACTAATAAATCGGAACTTGCTTTTGTAGCTGAATAAGGAGATGTTGGATTATATTTGCTGTTTGGAGTAAAAATTTTATGATTTTTTTCAGAATTAGTAATTGGGCCGAAAACTTCATCAGTGGAAATATGATGATATTTTTTATTATATTTAGAGCATAGTTGTATTAGATTATATGTGCCTATTATATTTGTTTCTATGAAAATTTTGGGGTTGTTAAAAGAATTATCATTGTGAGATTGTGCCGCAAAATTTATGGCAATATCACAATTTTTTATGAAATGTTCTATGCAATGTTTATTTGTTATGTCTCTTACATATAAAGGTATTTTATTGTCATGTAGTATTTTAGGACAAGAACTATAATCTAAATTGTCAATTACTATAAGTTCATGTTTCGGATAATTTTTTTTCACATATAAGCAAAAATTTGTGCCTATAAAACCAGCGCCACCTACTACTAATATTTTCATAGATTAAGTTTAATTATGCTTTGTGATATATGTAAAGAGAAAATTTTATATATTATTTTAATGAATTTTGAATATCTAAAGTTTAATAAATTTCATAAATATATTTTGCAGTTGTTATTATGGTATTCAATATCAATGTTTTATATATTTTGCGCTTTTGAAACATGTTGTATTTAGAATACTTTTTGTTTAAAATTTGTAATTTTTAATTAATATGGATTTTTTTCTTAAAACAGTCTACAATATTTTTGTTATGCCTCCTTAGCTCAATGGATAGAGCAACAGACTTCTAATCTGTAGGTTGTGGGTTCGAGTCCCGCAGGGGGCGCTTTTTTGTGGCTTCGGTGTTTCTATTTTGAGTCCTAATAAATATTTTATTTATTGAAATAGTTGAATAGCCAGATGAATAATTAGAACAATAAATGCGATATATTTTTCATTGTGTCCAAGAAAGTAAGAAACTAAATTTCCTTATATGAAGATGTGATTGTGATGTTATGCTACGCGTATTATAAACGATTATTTTGTATTGGAAATGAGTATATATTGCTTCTTTTATAAGGTATTTGTGTTAAAAAGTTTTTTGAAGAGCAAAAATTATTTATTAGGAAGATATTCTACGTTAAAAACTAAAAAATAGTAAGAAAATAATGAAAATGAAAAAGTATATATGCTATAAGGTTTCATAATAAAATTGTAGTCCTAGAATTGTCTAGGACTACAATTATAAGATGTATATTATTTATTGCGTATAGCTACAGCAAATTTATATATTTGATAATTTTGTCTGAGCAGTGCTTCGCTTATCCAAAATTTTGGTCCTCTAGCATATGCTGGATCTGTAATATGAAACATTCCATTTTGGTATCCATCTATTGTAATAACATGCTCGTTTGTAGCAGAAATACCCCAATGATATGATCTCCAAGCACGTACAGGAACGAATCCATATGTTCCCCAATATACTACAGGATTTCCTCTGCGAATTTCTTTTTTAATTTGTTCAATTCCTTGATGTGATATATTAACAGCTTTTACTCCAAAGTTGTTAGCCCAAGGTGTAAATTTATGTGGGAAAAATCCTCCGTAACTATTTTGTCTACTTCTAAAAGGAGTTCCTGCAAATCCTAATGTAGGGTTCCACGGGTCAGGTGAATAAGGTTGAGAATTTAATAATTGTCGTAAATTTCCATTATATTTGCCGAAATAATATAGAGCTTGTAATAAACTAGCTCCTTCGCATCCCATTGGTGCTCCATTTGCTATTTGATTCACGAAAGGTAAATTCATATATGTTGTATGTGCTTGTGATATGCTGCCTTTTTCAAATTTTTGACTGCAAAAATTATTATTACAGAATTCTCTTTCAATTGGATAACCATATCTACCATTTTCCCAATTATTTCCAGCCCATGTTTTACCAACTTTAGATTCAAGCTCAACAGGGACTATACCATTTCTAGGTGTAACATAAATAGCTTTATCTTCTAAGAGATTATTAGTGACAGTTGCTACACAGCCACCATCTGCTAAATTGCAACGTAAAGGCCTTACAATACTATAATTCTTATACGATTGATTATAAACTATGTTGAATGCTTTTATCTTATCGTTGATGGTTATAGTATTACCGTTTATATTACCATTTTCAAAAGTAGTTTTAGAATCAGTCGTATTTTTAATAGGGTAGCCTAGGTAGGAATTTTCCCAACCTATATCTGCCCATTTTCTTATACTTGGATTATCTAATTTTACAATAATTACGTTGTTGTTGTGGTAGTATGCGGCTGTTTTTGTTCCGTTGTTGTCTATGAATGATTGTACGCAGCCGTTGTTTTTTAGTCCGCATTTTAGGTTGTTTGTTGGGTATAGGTTGTTTTTGTTTGGTGTGTAGTATTGTGTGGTTATTGGGTGGTTTTTGTTGATTGTTGTTATGCCTTTTCCTCGTTCGTAGAAGATTATGCTGTTTTCAAATTCTTGGCTCCATCGTGTTTTTGTTAGTTGTTTTTCGTTGTTTGTTGGGTATCCGTATTGGCTGTTTTCCCAGTTTGATGTTATCCAGTGTTTTCCGATAGCACCAGTTAATTTTATGTTCATGATGTTGTTGGTGTTTGTTGTTGGGTTTGTCCAACTGTAGATTGCGTATTTTTCTTCGTTGTCATTGGTGAATGATTGTACGCAGCCGTTGTTTTTTAGTCCGCATTTTATGGAAGTGGTTGTTGTGCCTAGTTTTTGTTTGTTTGTTTTGTAGTATTCAGTAATTTTGTTTTTGTTGTTTTTCATTGTTGCTAGGTATTGTTGTATATCAACATTTTTGTCGAGGATGGTAATATTACCTGATTGGTAGATAATTGTGTTGTTGTCGAAAGTGTAATAGTAGCCGTTGTCGAAATTTTGTTTTGCGCTTGTTGGGTATCCGTATTGGCTGTTTTCCCAATTGTTTTTTGCCCAGAATTTTATTATTTCGTCATCGAGTGTTATTGGTGTTACGTTGTTGTTGTGGTAGTATGCGGCTGTTTTTGTTCCGTTGTTGTCTATGAATGATTGTACGCAGCCGTTGTTTTTTAGTCCGCATTTTAGGTTGTTTGTTGGGTATAGGTTGTTTTTGTTTGGTGTGTAGTATTGTGTGGTTATTGGGTGGTTTTTGTTGATTGTTGTTATGCCTTTTCCTCGTTCGTAGAAGATTATGCTGTTTTCAAATTCTTGGCTCCATCGTGTTTTTGTTAGTTGTTTTTCGTTGTTTGTTGGGTATCCGTATTGGCTGTTTTCCCAGTTTGATGTTATCCAGTGTTTTCCGATAGCACCAGTTAATTTCACATCGCCTAAAATATTATCTTTATTACCATAAACAGCGAATATATTATTTTTATTATCTGTAAATGTTTGTACACAATTATTATTTTTCAAACCGCAATGTAAAGGATTAATATTTGTAACGAATCCTCGAGTTTGTGCATAATGCATAAAAGTGTTTTGTATCATTCTATCATCATTGGAATTGGTAGTATTTTCGTTTTTTTCACTATCAATTGCGTTTGGATTACTTTCATTATTTAGAGCAGAGTTTACATTTTCAGAGTGATGATCTTGTTCAGCATAAGAAGGAATACTACTTCCTAAAAATGCTGATATAGTCAAAGAGCATACACAAAGATATGTTATAAATTTGTTAGTTTTAGAAAAAATCATTGTACAATCCCTTTAATAATATAAATAAAAAACTCGATATAATACGTATTTTATACCTAATAGAGATTATCAATATAAATTTTTTACAAAAGATAACATTATTATATTTATTTTTTTGTTTTTTTATAGTTTGAATAAAATTTCTTTTCAAATGATAATTGGAAGCATAATTCTATTATTTGATAAAAATATAAGTTCATTTTATATCAATGATGTATATATTCACTTATTTTATTTTATATAAAATTTGGAACAGAAATTTAAATACTTTTCTTAAATGTGGATAAATATTTAAAAATGTGAGTTATCCACATAAATTCAAAATAATATTTTTTAAAAAAATAAATACTACAAAATATAAGTATTACAATAATTTTAAAATGTTAGGAAATATTATGACACATTCTATAGATATCACTATTTCAGGTGTTGTAGCATCGCAACCATTAGTTTTTTCTACAACGGGTGATGTTGCTTTTACGAGATTTCGTGTTGCTTCTACTTGTAAATTTAGGTCGATAAATGGTGAATGGAAAAATGCTAAAACACAATGGTTTACTATTAAAGCGTGGAGTAAATTAGCTGAAAATATTGTAACTTCAGTTAATAAAGGAGATAAAGTAATAGTTTATGGTAGATTGCAAATAGAAACGTGGAAAACTGAAAATACAAATAATATTGATGTATGCATTCATGCTATATCTGTAGGACAGGATTTATGTTACGGAAAAACTTTAGGATACGAAAAAAATATATTTTGTAAAAATAAAAAAGATGATAATTATCAATTTGAAATGGGTAATTATGATAATACTTTTAGCGATATAAATGCTTCTGCTTTTGCTAAAAATAGTAAAGTTGAGGTGTATGATGAAAGTACATCGCTTTGTTAATACTATTGAAAATAAAATTGCATCTAATATGAATATGTAAATATTTTAAGAGGTTTTTTTGATTTATTATTATTGAATTAATAGTACAATTATATAGCGTTTATTCATATTCGATTTATGTTAAATAATACTTTTAGATAGGTGGATATTTTGGCTGAATACATATATTCCATGGTTAAAGCACGTAAATCTCACGGTGATAAAGTTATTTTAGATGATGTTACTATGGCTTTTTTCCCGGGTGCAAAAATTGGTATGGTTGGACCAAATGGTGCTGGAAAATCTACAATATTGAAAATCATGGCAGGTTTAGATTCACCTTCTAATGGTGAAGCAAGATTAACCCCAGGATATACTGTTGGGATTTTGCAACAGGAACCACCTTTAAATGAGGAAAAAACTGTTTTAGGTAATGTTGAAGAAGGCGTTTGGCAAATTAAATCTAAAATAGATCGTTTCAATGAAATTTCTGCATTAATGGCTGATCCTGATGCTGATTTTGATGCTCTTATGGAAGAAATGGGCTCTTTACAAACTGAAATAGACGCTGCAAATGCATGGGATTTGGATTCTCAACTAGAACAAGCTATGGATGCTTTAAGGTGTCCTGCTCCAGATGCTCTCGTAAAAAATTTATCTGGCGGTGAACGTAGGCGTGTCGCGTTATGTAAATTGTTGCTTGAAGCTCCAGATTTGTTATTACTTGATGAACCTACAAACCATTTGGATGCTGAATCTGTATTGTGGCTTGAACAACATTTGGAATCATATCCTGGAGCAGTTATTGCTGTTACACACGATAGATATTTTCTAGATCATGTTGCTAGTTGGATAGCTGAAGTTGACCGTGGACGTTTATATCCTTATGAAGGAAATTATTCAACATATTTGGAAACGAAACAGCAACGTTTACAAATTCAAGGTAAAAAAGATGCGAAACTTGCTAAACGATTAAAAGAAGAGCTGGAATGGGTACGTTCTAACGCTAAAGGACGACAAGCTAAATCTAAAGCTCGTTTAGCTCGTTATGAAGAAATGGCTGCAGAAGCTGAACGTACGCGTAAGCTAGATTTTGAAGAAATACAGATACCACCAGGTCCTCGTTTAGGTGATGTAGTTATTAATGCGAGAAATATATGCAAAGGAT
>CAMPYB010000014.1 GCA_946998115.1 uncultured Actinomyces sp.
GTCAAATAATTGTCTACAGCTTTCAAAGCAAAAGACCCTACAGGTACAATGCGCTCCTTATTACCCTTACCCACAACACGCAAAACAGCAATACCATCACTATCAACATGTAAATCATCTAAAGACAAATTAACAGCTTCACTAACTCTAAGCCCTGTTGCATACAAAATCTCCAAAACAGCTCTGTCACGTGCACCAACTACAGTATGAGAATTTGGGGCTTGTAAAAGTTGTTCAACTTGCGACAAACTTAAAGCCTTAGGTAAATGTAATCCAAGTTTAGGCGATTTTATATCCAGCATAGGATTATAAGAAAGAACATTTTCTGCAATTAAAAATTTATAAAAATTTCGCAAAGTAGCTAAAATACGCGCAACAGTAGATGAAGCATGAGAAGAAGAAATAAAAATTATAAAACTCTCTATGTCCTTAGAAACAACTTTATCTAAAAAAAGTGAGTGTTCTTTACAATAAGTAGCAAAAATATTTAAATCATTTTTATAAGACAAAATAGTGTTCTCAGACAGCCCTTTTTCAACAGTTACATAAGAAATAAAATTATCAACTAAAAAATAATTACACATAAATATATTATCCAAAATAAAAATAAAACAAAAAAGCAACAATAGAGCATATAATAAAAAATATATTTTTCAAAGAAGTAAAATATAAACTTTTAAGTAAAAGGAAAAAGATGAGCGAAACAACAACTAATCAAAAAAACCATAAAAATTGGAATATAAAAAACTATGCTAAGAAAAATTCAAATATAAAGTTATATATGAATGAACAAATGTACAGCACTTGTTTAGAGACTTTAAAAAAATTAGTGGAAGAAAAAATAGCTTCACGAATAAAAAATAAAGACTACACAATATGGGGTGTTGATGCTCAAGCTGAATCAAAAATACGCCTCGGATGGACAAACGCAACAGAAAAATCAAATAAACTATATGAACAATTACTACCATATAGTAAAAAAAATCAAGAACTAACCAATGTTGTATTAGCAGGTATGGGTGGTTCCTCTTTAGCTCCAGAAGTGATTTGTAATGCTTACAACAAACATATAACTATTCTAGATTCTACGCATCCTGAGCAAGTAGTACAAGCAATAGATAATCTAGAAAAAACATTACTTGTTGTATCATCAAAATCAGGTTCAACAGTAGAAACTGATAGTGCGCTAAAAACTTTTGAAAAAGAATTCATAAAATATAATTTAGATCCAAGTAAACACATAGTGATTGTAACAGATCCTAACAGTCCGTTAGAAAAATATGCTGAGACACAAAAATACACTGTTTTTCATGGAGATGCAAAAGTTGGTGGAAGATTTTCAGCACTCACAGCTTTTGGTTTAGTTCCATCTCAATTAGCAGGAGTACACACTGAAGAAATAATTGCGCAAGCTAAAGAAAATGAAGCAATTTTATACAGTGACACTTTAGAAAACCCAGCATTATTACTCGGTATTGCACTAGCTTATAATAAAGTACAAAACAACTCACAGCATATGCATAAAACACTACTTTCAAGCGATAAAAAGCTAGGCAATTTTAGCGACTGGGCTGAACAGTTAATAGCAGAGTCCACAGGAAAAATAGGCAAAGGAATATTGCCTATCGTCACAAATAATCCAGTCGAGTTGAAATACGATATACAAGATATTTTACCTATCTTTATAAAATCAAATTGTCACGAAGAAAAGACTCAAGAATGCGCACAAAATATAAGTGCTATACAAGAACGAGAAAGTGTTGAGCTACACGTTAATTTAGGTACACAATTTCTACTTTGGGAAATAGCTGTTGCAGTAGCATCCTATATAATAGGTGTACCACCTTTTGATCAGCCTGATGTTGAATCAGCTAAAATTGCTAGTCGTAAACTTTTGACTGAAAAAAATCATGCGAATCAAGAAGATATGACACAATTGTACGAAACGACTGCAAATAATATTGATAACTATACTGATACCGATAGTTTGCAAGAAAAAGTAGCTAAATTGTTTAAACAATTAGGTAAAAATTCATATCTTAGTTTAATGGTATATGCTAATAGGAATAACGAAAATTTTGATAATTTAAGAGATACTTTAGCAGATACTTTAAAAATACCAGTTACATTCGGATGGGGGCCACGATTTTTACATTCCACAGGTCAATTACATAAAGGTGGAGAAAAATGTGGAGTATTTCTTCAAATACAAATCACCTCTTGCAAAGATTTAGAAATTCCTGGCAGGCATTTTTCTTATGAAACATTATTAACGTCTCAAGCTAAAGGAGACGCACAAGTTTTATCTGATTTAGGATTGCCAATACTTAGAATTCGATGTAAAGATAATTCAACAAATATAATGCAAATAATATTAGAAGCAACAAAATTAATATAAAAAATAATGTTATAAATATTACATTTATTGTAATTGTATTATAAATGCTTATGTGGCACATATATTGTCCATATAAGCATTTTATTTTTTGAAAAACCCACAAAAATGCTTCTAATGTGATAATTATCAATATGAATTTTATATTTTTACTCATAAAATACTTTACTTTTCATTTTTTCAAGCATTTTTAATCAAAAATAATGCATATTTATACAATATTTATAAATTATATTTATTCAGAAAAAGAATCTATATATCTCAAAAATGTTGATTTATAGCCATTTAAATAATACAAAACACGTATAAAAAAACTATAAAGCATAAAAAATGTATATAATATTTGAATATAAATACAAAAAGGTGCATAATTACACATGGGAATAACAATAGGAGCGAATATGAACAAAAGGATAAAAGCAACAATTGCTTGCCTGATAAGCATATTCATACTTACTGGATGCACATCATTTACCGAAGCTGAACTTACAGGCAAAACAGTAGGCTACAACACTTCTAAAATAAAAAAAGTACCAGATATAGCCGAACTGTTACCAAAAGAAATTAAAGATAAAAAAGTTCTTCGCATAGGAACATCAGCAGGATATGCACCATCAGTATTTTTTGCTGACGATGGAAAAACAATAATAGGATATGACAACGATGTCGCTCAAGCCATAGCAAATGTATTAGGCATAAAAAAGACATTATCACATACACCATTTGACAATTTGTTACCATCAGTCGGTTCAAAATTCGATGTAGCAATAGGTGGCTTTACAATAACTAAAGATCGCATCAAAAAAGAAAATATGATCTCATATGTAAAAGCAGGATCAATGTTCGCAGTCGCCAAAGGAAATCCGAAAAAAATATCTACAAAAAACCTTTGCGGTACAACAATGGGAGTGCAAATAGGCACATATCAAATGCAAGACGTACCTAGACTATCCAAAGAGTGCGTGAAGAAAGGCAAAAAACCAATAGAACTCGCACCATACGATTTACAATCAAAAATTGTACCAACATTAATTGGTTTAAAAGTTGATGTAATGTATGCAGACTCGCCAGTTGTAGGATATGCAATTCAAAAAACTGACCATAGAATACAACAACTCGGAGATATATTCGACGAAACGCTCAACGGAATAGTCGTAGATAAAAAAAATAATCAGTTGGCTTTAGCTATACAAAAAGCCACACAATACCTCATAGACAACGGAACACTCGAAAAAATAATGGATAAATGGGGTGTGAAAGACGTTGTCCTAAAGAAATCAGAAATCAACCCTAAAGTGAAAAATTAGCCATGAACACAGAAAATATTATGGCAGAAAAGCCATCAAAAATATTAAAACCGAGACCTGTTCCAAGACCAGGCCGAGTAATATCAGCAATAATAGTAGCACTTATAGTAATAGCTATAATATACTCACTATTCACAAACCCAAATTTCCAATGGGATGTTGTACAAAAATACTTATTTCACCCACTCATACTAACAGGTGTGAAATACACTATATTACTAACAATAGGAGCAATGATACTAGGTATAATCATAGCTTTAACAATGGCAATTATGCGACAATCGCTAAACCCAATAATGAATAAAGTAGCATGGTTTTACATATGGTTCTTCAGAGGAACTCCTATTTATACACAACTAGTGTTTTGGGGATTAATTTCCGTATTATACCCACGCATAACATTAGGTATACCTTTCGGCCCAGAATTTTTCACAATAAACACAGCAGATTTAATAACAGCAGGAGTTGCCGCAGTACTTGGTCTAGGACTAAATGAAGGTGCTTATTTATCAGAAATTTTCAGAGCTGGACTAAACTCTGTAGACGAAGGACAATGGGAAGCAGGTAGAGTGCTCGGCATGAGTCAAGGATTGATTCTACGTAGAATAATAATTCCACAAGCCATGAGAGTAATTATTCCACCAATTGGTAATGAAACAATATCAATGCTAAAAACCACTTCCCTAGTTTTAGCAGTACCATTTAGTTATGACTTAACATTTGAAGCATCAAACATTGGTAATAGAATATTTTCACCTATACCATTACTAATAGTCGCAGGAATATGGTACATACTCATTACATCAATATTAATGGTCGGACAACACTACCTAGAACAATATTTCGGAAAAGGCTTCAATAAGGATGATAAAAATTCTAAAAAGAAGAAACTATCGAAAAAACAAATAGAAATCATACAAAATACTAAACTAAGACAATACTACGAAAACAAATATAAAAAAGAAGGCGAATTAAAATGAATGAAACAACAAAGTTCGCGCCACCAAAAAATTCAATGATATGCACAAAAGATATGCATAAATTTTTTGGAGAAAAACACATACTAAAAGATATAAACCTAAACATTTTCAAAGGTGAAGTAATAGTCGTATTAGGACCTAGCGGATGCGGAAAATCAACCCTTTTGCGATGCTTCAATGAACTTGAAACAATAAGCGCAGGTCGCCTTTGGATAAATGGCGAACTACTCGGTGTTCGTGAAATAGAAAAAGATGGAAAAATAATCACACATAGATTAACCGATAAAGAAATAGCTATGCAACGTTCAAAAATAGGCATGGTATTTCAAAAATTCAACCTATTTCCTCACATGACAGCACTTGAAAATGTTATGGAAGCACCTATACATGTGAAAAAAATGTCCAAAGAAAAAGCAAAAGAAATAGCTTTAAAACAGCTAAAACTTGTGGACATGGATGATAGATGCGACTATTACCCTTCACAACTTTCAGGTGGACAACAACAGCGTATCGCAATAGCAAGAGCATTAGCTATGGAACCAGAACTCATGCTATTTGACGAACCAACATCAGCATTGGATCCTGAGCTCGTCGGAGAAGTACTAAAAGTAATGAAAATTCTCGCAAAAACAGGCATGACAATGATTATAGTTACACACGAAATGGGATTTGCAAGAGAAGCCGCAGACTATGTTGTATTCATGGATGAAGGAAAAATTATAGAACAAGCTGAACCTAACGACTTATTCGACAATCCTAAACATAAACGTGTACAAAGTTTCCTTTCAAAAGTAATAAAATAATCAAAAACTATATAGGGCTCGTTAAATACGGGCCCTAATTATTATTCCTAAATAACTTAAAAATAGACTTGAATCAAAAACACTATTTATCTAATTCATCTAAATCAGCAAAGAAAAGTTCTTCGTAAACTTTCGCACACTGTCTAGCTGATGATAAATATTGCTCTTCTACAAGCCACAAATCAGGTGAAACATTACCTAAAAGATAATTTACATTACGCTCAATATTTTCATCTCGAGGTAAAATATCATTATCTTTAGAGTTAAGCTTACCTGTAGACAAAATATTACAAATTCTAATTGATGTAGCTAAAGTCCATGCTTTATACAAAACATTCTTTTGCACACTGGAAATAATCCCCAATTCGTATAAAGCCTGCAAAGCTTGTAAAGTATTAGTTGTACGAAGACGAACATGCTTAAAAGCAAATTTCAGTTGCAAAACTTGAACAGCCCACTCGACATCACAAAGACCACCTCTACCGAACTTAATATGACGAGAAGCTTTCACCGCGCGAGGTATTCTCTCAACATCCATACGCGCTTTTAAACGCCTAATCTGACGCAAACTATCCTCTGATAAAACTGAATTATAACGCAAATTATCAACTAAATATAAAAATTTATTTTTCAAATCAACACTACCAGCAACAAATCTACACCTAATCAGAGCATGACGTTCCCAAGAACAAGTCCACTTTTGAAAATATTTCGCATAAGAAGATAAACTGCGCGCAATTCTACCACTGTTTCCTTCAGGACGAAGCCCCAAATCTACATCTAAAGGCAATTCTTCACCAATAGACATCAAAAGCTGACTAATAAAACTAGCAATTTCACAAGCAAAATTTGATAAAAAATTATCCAAGTCACTAGAAATATCTACACTATCATAATCATATGCATATAGCACATCAGCATCCGATGAAAACACACATTCATTTCCACCCAAACGCCCCATAGCGAAAATAGCAAAACTAAATTTGTCAAAAGAAAAATCTATCGGCAAATTTTCATATTCAACAAATTTTTTATAAATATTATCAATAGCAATTCTATACGCACCTGAAAGCACAAGATCATTCAGCATTGAAACATATTTAATTGTTTCCAACACATTAATAACAAAAATACAATCAGAAATAGCTATACGTATGAATTCACGCGCGCGAATACGTCTCAAATGAGTAATAATAACATCACAATCAGAATATCTTTGAAAAATAGCATCAATTTCAGACATCAAAACATCAAAACTACGAGGTTTCAAATCATCATCATTTTCAAGCCATTTAATCGCTTCAGGGAAATCAACAAGTTGTCTAGAAATAAAACTACTGTTAGATAAAATCTTACATAAACGCATACAAGCAAAATTAGAATCACGCAAAAAACCCAAATACCAATGAGAATTTCCAACTGTTTCTGAAAGTATACGGAAATTCAACAAAGCATTATCAGGACAAGCTCCTAAGCTCATCCATTCTAATAAAACAGGTAAAAGGTGCCTTTGAATAACGCTACGCCTACTAGTCCCCTTCGTCAAATGCATTATATTATCCAAAGCACTTTTAGGATTAGAAAAACCTATAGCTTCAAGACGCATTAAAATAAGTTTAGAATCAATTTTGAAATCATCTTTTTTCAAAACTGCACAAGCAGATAAAATTGGACTATAAAAAATATCCTTATGAAGCTTACGCACCAAATGCCTTTTAGTTTTCAAAAAATTCTCAAAATCAACAGCAGTTTTTATATTCGGTAATTTCAAAGACTTAGTAAGTAAACGCAAAAAACTTTCACTTTTAGGCAAACATTGGCTTCTTTGCATTTTATATGTTTGCATCCTATGCTCAACTAATCTTAATAATTTATAGCAAAAAAGCAATTCTTCAGATTTATCACGTGCAATATACCCCCAATTACACAACTGATAAATGGCATCAATAGTATTAGAAGAACGAATATTACAATCAGCTCTACCATGAACAAGTTGCAAAAGCTGTACACTAAATTCAATATCGCGAAGCCCACCCTGTCCCAGTTTAATATTAACATTCGATTTTCCGCACACTCCAGAAATATTTGATTTAGAAACACTATTTTCAACTCTAGCGCGCATTTTACGACAATTATCAACAAAATTAACGCCACTTGACACATTCCATACAAAAGGATTAATAAAGCTGAGAAAATCATTTGCAAGAGCAGGATCACCCGCCATAAACCTAGCTTTTAGCAAAGCTTGAAATTCCCAATCCTTAGCCCAATTTTTATAATAATTTTTACAAGATTCAAGAGTTCTTGCCAATGCTCCATCACTGCCTTCAGGACGAAGCCCCAAATCTAATTGCCACAAACGAGGAAAAATAAAACTATCACTATCAAGACCATAACAAATATTAGAAACTTCATTTACAATGTCAGTTATTATCGAATAATATTTACTATCATCACTATTTTCATCGGAATTAACATTAGTTTGCACAATCGATTCATCTGTATAATCGTTCGTATCACGAATTTTATACAAATAAATAACATCAACATCAGAAATATAATTTAACTCATAACCACCAGTCTTACCCATAGCAATAACACAAATCGATAACGCATTAGATTTATCATATTTTGATTTAGCAATACGTAAAGCACAAGCAACACTAGCATCCACAAGGGCGGAAATTTTGCGCGAAACAATATAAACATTATTTATAGGAGAAATATCAGATAGATCATCTGCCAATAAAGAAAGTAAATAGCACCAATAAAACTTACGCAAATCATCTGCAGAAATTATATCTTTAGGATAAAAAAACTTATAAAACTTCTTATCAACATCCACTTGTTTGCAAGCTGAATCAAAAGAAAAAAAATCTAAATTCAAATATTGAATGCCATCAGGATATAACAGTAAAAAATCAGCATAAAAACTGCTAGAACCCAAAACTAGAAATAATCTCTCAGCCCACTGCTGTGATTTAAAAACATTACGTATAATTTTTAAACACTCATTTTTTTCACAAAGACGCAAAAAAGATAACAAAGCTAAATCAGGATCTGCGCATTTTGATAAATATTTAAAAATATTCTCGTTGGAAACAAATTCTTGTAAAATCCCCTCATTGAACCAATATACTGCTTTTGAAATATTTACAATTGAGCATTCTCTTAATTTTTTTACAAGAAATTTTTCTTCCATTTTCTAAACCACCAATAAATAGTGTTTCTATACAATTCATTCCATACAATAAATAATTATAAGAAACAAAATACTTTATATATCAAAAACTATACGTAAAAATACTAGTCGCCTAAATCACTTACATTTGCATTAATAGTAACATTAGTACAACCATTTTCATTATTCCATACAATACAACCATTCAATTCACTTTGCACTAATGTTTTAACAATTTGTGTGCCAAGTCCAGCAAAAATACGATCAGAAGAAAAATCTTCGCCTTTATTAGAAACTACAATATTTAAATTAGTATCCTTACGATCAACAGTTATATTTATAACACCTCCATGACCATCAAAACCATGCTCCACTGCATTATTGACAAGCTCAGCTAAAATTACGCTAAGCGTAGATGCATCTTGAACATTAATATAACCAAAACTACCAGTTATTTTCACATCAATTCTGCTATCAGTAGAAGCCACTTGTGCTGTCAAATTCAAAATATCACGGCACATGTCATCAAAATAGACTTTCTCATCCACACTATGAGATAAACTCTTATGCACAGCAGCAATTGTAGAAACTCTACGTTCAGCTTCCCCTAAAGCTTTCTTCACTTCATCATTATTGCTACGTCTAGCCTGCAAACGAAGCAAAGCTGATACAGTCTGCAAATTATTTTTCACACGATGATGGATTTCGCGAATAGTCGCGTCCTTTGATAACAATTCATTTTCTCGCTTTTTCATCTCTGTAACATCACGACAAAGCAAAATCGCTCCCGTACGCTTATTATCCTCATACAAAGGCATTGAGCGTAAATTTAAAGTAATACCGTGGCTAGTAAATTCACACTGCCAAGGAGCTTTACCTGAAACAACCATAGATATAGACTCATCAACTTGCCCCTCAAATTCCATAAGAGGAGTTACTTGTTCAATAAGCAAATTATGAGTAATATTTCTTGACGCACCAATTCTAGAAAAAGCAGAAATAGCATTAGGACTAGCATGGACAACATATCCATCATAGTTTAACTCTAAAACACCATCGTGAACTCTTGGAGAACCATATTTAGCACTAGAAGATGCAGAAGAATAAGGATATCTTTCATCCACAACCATTTGCCACAAAACTTCTGCCATATCAGTAAACCAATTAGTTTCACCATTTTTATTCAAAGTATTAATATCAGTTTCTGAAGATATTACAGCGACGCTCTTCCCTTCAAACATAACAGGAATAAGCATTTCGTTCACAGTATAAGAACCAACCCAACGCGCTTCATGTGAAGTAAAAATAGCTTTACGCTCCATTGCTATATTTAAATTATCAGTCCTTATTGAAGAAGCCCTCAATCCAACAATATCTTCCATGTGAACAGTAGTACCAGTCGCTGGTCTGCAGTGAGCCGCTGCCACAAAACGTCCATTTTTTTCAGGAAACCATAAAATAAGATCAGCTATAGCAAGATCAGCAAGAACCTGCCAATCACCTAAAAGCATATGCATGCGATCGACAAATCTATCCCCAAATTTATTACCATAACATTGTTCAATTATTTCATTTAATCGAGGCATAGCTACTCCAATAACAAAGCAATATACATTAACAAGCGTAAATACTAACAGATATAATTTTATAATTTTCTTTTAAAAAGATAAAATAACCTTCAGATATTAAAAAAATTAATAAATATGAAATATTAAAATAATTATAAGTGTTTACTATTTATCAATATACATTTTATATAGGAGCAATAATGAGCGCAGAAATAACACTTTGGGCAAATCGCAAAAATACACGCCACTATATTGGAGAAAACTCTAGAGGCGCAAAAGTTGAAATAGGAATGGGAGAAGGCCAATTCACACCAGGTGAACTTTTGAAACTTGCATTAGCAACTTGCCAGACATTATCAGCAGATCATACTTTGGCATCAAAATTAGGTGACGATTTTGACGCAACAGTAATAGTATCTTCAGAAAAACATGATAGTGAAAATCGTTTCACACATATTTCTTCACGTATCATAACTGATTTGTCAACTTTAAATGAACATGAATTACAAAAACTCATGGAACGCATAAATATTGCTATAGATAAAAATTGCACAATAGGTCACACTTTAGAAAAAAGCGTAGAATACGATTACACTTTTGAAGATGAATAAATAAAAAGGGAAGATATATTAACAAGCATATTGCGTATATCTTCCCTAAATATTCAATTATTGCTTTCTAACATAGTAAATAATTTTCCATTTGCGTGTATCACCACTTGGATCTCTATATTTTGTATCAGATCTTGACCAGTCAATTTCCCAAACTGTATCTGATATTTCAGGTGCATACACTAAATTAGAAGCATCAGAATCTAATTTTATATCATATAAATATGTAACAACTAATTCATCACAAAAAGGCATTGCTAAATTATATATTTGGCTACCACCAGTTATCCAAATACGTTTTTCTTCAAGCTCTCCTTCATATTTTGGCATATTCAATGAATCTAAACTATCGGAAAAATTATAATCAATAGCATGACTGCATATTTCTAAATCCGTTTTACTATTTTGTATAATATTTTCAGCTAAGCTGATAGCATCTTCCAAAGTATGTACAACATGAATACCTTCGCGTTTATAGCATTTTTGTCTTGTTACAACAATATTTTCCCTAAAAGGCAAAGGTTTGCCTAGCGCTTCAAAGGATGTTCGCCCCATTATTATAGGACAGCCAATAGTAGAATTTTTAAAATGTTTAAAATCAGCAGGAACTCTCCAACACATTCCTAATCCATTGCCTATAGCGCCACAGTTATCTTGTGCCCAAATAGCAGAAATTTTCATGCTTATCCTTATCTACTGCAAAACTCTACACTGCAACAGGTGCTTTAATCCCAGGATGATGTTGGTATCCTATAATTTCAACGTCTTCAAAATTATAATCAAAAATACTAGAAGCTTTATGCAATTTAAGTTTTGGAAAAGGAAAAGCCTCACGCGAAAGTTGAAGTTTAACTTGCTCTAAATGATTTGAATAAATATGGCAATCTCCACCAGTCCAAATAAACTCACCTATCTTCAGTCCAGCTTGTTGAGCAAACATGTGTGCTAGTAAGCTATAAGATGCAATATTAAAAGGCACACCTAAAAATAAATCAGCACTCCTTTGATATAACTGTAATGAAAGCTTACCATCCGCAACATAAAGCTGAAAAAATGCATGACACGGTTCCAAAGCCATTTGATCCAGCTGACCCACATTCCATGCAGAAACTATCATCCTTCGTGAATCAGGATCATTTTTTAATGTATCTAATACTTTAGCTATCTGATCTATATAAGAACCATCTTTAGTTTCCCATTTTCGCCATTGCGCTCCATATATAGGACCTAAATCGCCATTTTCATCAGCCCATTCATTCCAAATTCTTATACCATTTTCTTGAAGCCATTTAACATTGCTATTCCCAGAAAGGAACCAAAGTAATTCACCAACAACTGATTTCAAATGTACTTTTTTTGTTGTAATTAAAGGAAAAGAATCAGATAAATCGAATCGAAGTTGTCGCCCGAAAACAGAAATAGTACCAGTTCCCGTTCTATCAGTTTTTGCACTCCCATTTTCAAGTACATCTCTCAACAAATCTTCATAAGCTGTACAAATTTTTTGCATAGATAGCTCCCCTCTAAAGTCTTGTAATAGATTAGCATTCTTAAGCTAAAAAAATATAATTTTCAATAAATATTTTTTAAATTTATTCATCAAGAATAATTTATTTATGAAATATTATTCTTTAAAGTGCCATCAACCATATTATAAATTTCAGTTGACTCAATATTATCAACAAGTTTGCTATCGTGAGTCACAATAATAACAGTATATTTTTGTTTGTGTAAACGATTTACGCATTCTACGAAAGCTAAAGAATTTTCTAAATCTAAAGCACTAGTTGGCTCATCAAATAAAATTATTTCAGGATCTAACATAAGAGCTCGTACAATAGCTACTCTTTGAGATTGTCCACCTGAAAGTTGAGACGGATATTTTGACACAAGCGATTGCACACCAAAATCAGCAAGGAGCTTTTCGCATTTATCTTCAACATCTTTTTTGCTCAAATTTTTTTTATTCAAAACAGGTCTGCAAATATTTTCTTTTACATTCATATTTGCAAATAAATTATAGTCTTGA
Source organism: uncultured Actinomyces sp. (assembly GCA_946998115.1). Classification (GTDB taxonomy): domain Bacteria; phylum Actinomycetota; class Actinomycetes; order Actinomycetales; family Actinomycetaceae; genus ZJ293. The sequence continues at coordinate 12,875 of CAMPYB010000014.1, forward strand.
AAAACCATTCCAACTTTACTTAAAATTTCATTCATTTTATACGAACTGACATATTTACCATCAACAACTAATTTTTCACCTAAAATAGTTATAGTTCCAGAATTTACTTTTTCAAGCCCACATATAGTGCGTAAAAAAGTTGATTTACCGCCACCGCTTTTACCTAATATTGTTACAATAGAGCCTTTATTCGCTTTAAAATTTAAATTTTCAAAAATAAGCGTATCACCATATTTTTTACTTATATTCTCAACAACTAAACTGTACATTTTTACCTACCCAATCATAAAATATTTTATTTCTAAACGCATTTACTAAACATTGATAATAGTTTGAATAATTTATTGCATAATTTTCAAACAGTATATTTCCTAAAATTTTTATTCAAAAATATATTTTTTCTCATATTTTTTGAAAATAAAAGTTATTACATAACTGACTACTAAATATATGACAAAAGCAATCAAATATGCGCCAACATTTGCTGTAGAATTAACCATATTTTTTGAAACAGCCAAAAGTTCTGTAACACCGATAGCGAAAACTAAAGCTGTATCTTTCAAAAGCGTTACTGCTTCATTATTCAATGTAGGCAAAGTAACTTTTAGAATTTGAGGAATAGCTATTTGTAGCATAGTTTGAATTTTAGTAAAACCTAAAACTTTAGCAGCTTCAAATTGTCCTTTAGGAATAGATGCGAAACCTCCTCTGAAAATTTCAGCAAAATAAGCAACATAATTCACTACAAAAGCCACTAAACCAGCAATAAATCTATCACTAATTGTCAAGTATTGCCCTACATATGGCAGATATGGCAAACCATAGAAGATAAAAAATAGTTGCAAAAGAAGTGGAGTTCCGCGCATTATATTTACATAAATATCAATAATAAAATTAATCACCGCAATATTTTTGCGCCTTATTATGCACACTATAAATCCTAGCGGTACTGATAAAACAAAAGTTATTATAAACAAGAGCATTGTCACAGATAAACCTTGTAAAATAGGCGCTATGAAACTTGTATCAGATACTTTATTTAAATCATTTTCAGCGTAATCCTGTTTATCAAATGTTTTTGAAAATACATTTTCTCCAAACCATTTTTGACTTATTTTTTGAGCCTGTCCTGTTTTGACTAATTTTGCTATACCTTTTTCTATAATATTTTTTAGTTTTGTATTTCCTTTTTTAACTGCAACGACATATTCTTCACTAGCAAGAGGTTTTTTCAAAATTTTAAAATTGTCACTCAACGAATTCTTTTTTAAATAATACTTACCTATATTTGAGTCTACGATTGTTGCATCAACTTTACCCATATCTACTTCATTTAAACAATTAACCATATTTTCTATAGATGTGACAAATCCTAATTGTTTATATATACTGCTTGATTGCAAAGCTTGCTCTCCAGTAGATCCTTTTTGAACAACAATTCCTTTACCTTTAAGCTGTTCAATACTATTGATTTTACTATTTTTTGCAACTATTATTGCTTGATCGTTGTGCATATATGCAGAAGTTAAAAGCATAGTCTTTTCACGCTCAGCAGTTTTTGAAAGTCCATTCCAAATAGCATCAATTTTGCCAGAATTTAATTCTAATTCTTTCGCATCCCAATCGATTGGTTGAAACTTTACTTTCATACCAGCTTTTTTAAAAACTAGACTCGCAAGCTCCACATCAAAACCTGTAATTTTTCCTTCAGGAGATAAAAATCCCATAGGTGGACAATTTATGTCCATACCAATTACTACAGTATTTTTCTCTTCAGCATTTACTTGTGTAGGAATAAAAAAGACACTATAAAATATAAATATTATAAATACAAAAAATAATGCAAAACTCTTATTTTTTCTTTTTTTCAGGTTATTCATCATATTATTTCTTTCTTTTACATTTTCGATATTACATTGTGCGATTTTCAAAATTTTATGTAAAAAAATCGCCATACTTTGAAAATCTGTATGGCTTTTATGTAAAAAAATAGCCATCACGGATTTTCTCGAACATCCCGATAGCTAAAATAGATACCTGAATGTCGTTTATCCATGATGGTGATGGTGAAGATTTACAAATATTTTCATATTTGAAATATTAATCACGATATCTCTCCTGTCTTGAAATAAACAACAATAACATTTTACTAACACTTTACTTAATAATCAATATTTTTTTATTTAAAAAATAGTGATTTATAATACATTGAATAAAAAACACTTTTATCTATAAAGACTGTTCATCACTAACTTGTTTTAAAAAATCCAAAGTAGTCGGTATGCCTTCTTTTTTCGCTCTTTTATCAGCCATATTAATAAGTCTTCGTAAACGCCCAGCAACAGTATCCTTACTAACTGGCGGAGTTGAAAACCTACCTAATTCTTCCAAACTAGATTCTTTATGTTCCAAACGTAAAAGCCCTGCTTGTTTTAGCTGTTCAGGCACATCATCACCTAAAATTTCAAAAGCACGTCTAACTTTAGTGCTAGTTGCAACAGCTGCACGAACACTCCTACGCAAATTCGCATCATCAAAATTAGCTAAACGATTTATATTACCACGCATTTGACGAAGCTTACGTTCTTCATCCCAAAGTCGCAAAGTGTCAACAGCACCCAAAGCTTCAAGTATCTTATTAATCTCATCTTGATCTCGTATAGTAATTTTTGTAACTCCACGCATATCACGCGCTTTAACTGGTATACCTAAAAAATTTATTGCATCAGCCAAAATATTACCAGAATCAATGCCAGGACATATTATTTCAAAAGCAGAACCTCTACATGGTACAGTTAAAGATCCTGAAATTAAAAAAGCTCCACGTACAATCGCGCGAGCCAAACCAATATCAGATACATTCCTATTTTTAATCAACCTGACCATTCTATTAGACGAATCAATCAATCCCATTTTACGTGCTAATTTATCAGCATTTTTAACAATTCTAACAACATATTTATTATTTTCAGGATTGACATCATTCTTAACTAAATTAACAGACGAATCAATTTTATAAAGACCTTTGAGCGCATGTATAAGACGTGCAGTTACTTTAGATGAATCTAATTCCGCCTCAATAACAACATGCCCAGCAATAACATGTAAGCTATTAACAAAACGTAGCATAGTAGAAATCTCACTTTGCCATTGACTAATAGTTTCACACTTATGCATAGCTAACTCGTTTTTTAACTCACTCGTCAAAGACATACAATTCATCCCTAGCTTTCACTATAATTGTCATATCCCTCAAACGCATCCTGTAAAGCAGATGCCAAACGTATAGGATCGTGCAATGCCCTATTTCTATTATTATGCACATGCCTAAACATAACATTTATATCATACTTACTTGCTATATTATAAAGATCTTTTTTATCTTCACAAGATAAAGGATCAGCAATAATAAAATCTATATCAAAATCTGGTGAATATTTTTTAAGCTCTTTTACATGATCAGAAATAGTCATACCAGCAGTTTCCGCTGTACTAGCAATCAAATTCATCACAAAAACTCTTTTAGCTTTTGATTCATTTAAAGCTACACGTAAATCTGGTATCAAAAGATGCGGAATAATTGATGTGTACAATGAGCCAGGCCCCAATACAAGCCAATCAGATTCTAAAACAGCATTAATCACATCATCACCAACAACAGGATTTTCAGGTTCAATTTTAACATCTAAAAATTTGCCATTAGTATGAGCCATATTCGCTTGACCCACAATATTTTCCAAAACTCCATTTACACATGCTAAGCCCGAAATATCTATAGGAACATTAGCGGAAGGCAAAACTCTTCCATGAGCATCTAAAAGCTTAGCGACCCAGTCAAGCCCTACAACTGGATCATCATAAAGTTGCCATAAAGCTGATATAAGGATATTCCCAACACTATGCCCATTCAAATCACCAGTAGAAACAAAACGATGCTGTAATACTTTACTCCAAGTATTGCCCCATTCCGCATCATCACACAAAGCAGTCAACGCCATACGCAAATCACCTGGAGGAAGTACTGACATCTGTTTCCTAATCCTACCTGAAGATCCACCATCATCAGCTACAGTTACAATCGCAGTAAGCTCCCTTGTTATATGTTTCAAAGCTTGCAAAGTAGCATATAATCCATGTCCACCTCCTAAAGCAACAATTTTAGGTTCTAAATTATAGTCATACATCATTCACGTCCCATATCCCTGTGTACAATAACTACCGGAAGTCCCTGTTTGCGCAAATGTTTTGCAAAGTATTCAACCATAGCAACAGAACGATGCTTACCTCCTGTACAACCAACAGCTATAGTTACAAAAGGTTTCAATTCATTCAAATAACTATCTAATACTGGTCTCATAGCTTTCAAGTAATTTACTGCAAATTCTTTAGCGTTATCTTGTTTAAAAACATAATCACTAACTGGTTTATCTTTTCCTGTCAAATGACGCAATTCACTGACCCAATAAGGATTAGCAAGAAAACGCATATCTACAACCCAATCAGCATCCATAGGTATTCCATATTTAAACCCAAAAGACATTACTGTAACGCGCAAAGTATGAGCATCTTCACTCCCTATAACACGCCTAATTTCTCTAGACAAATCGTGTACAGATTTATTAGAAGTGTCAATTATAATATCAGCTCTGGAGCGCAATTTTTGAAGCATTTCTTTTTCTTTTTGGACACCGTCTAAAATTCTACCACCTTTTTGTAGAGGATGAGGACGACGTACAGATTCATATCTTCTAACTAACACATTTTCTTCAGCTTCTAAAAAAATAATTCTATAGTTCACCCCACAATTTTTAAGCATGTCTAAGCAATCTAAAAATTTAGAGAAAAAAGTTTTAGATCTTACATCGACAACTGCAGCAAGCCTGTGCACACCTCCACCATCTGGAGTCATCATGCCAGCTAAAGTCATTAACATTTGTGGAGGTAAATTATCAACTACATACCAATCTAAATCTTCTAACGCCATTGCTGTTCTAGTTCTGCCAGCACCGCTCATACCTGTTATTATTATCATCTCAGGTTGCGATACAATTTCAGGTTTTTTATTAGAATCTAAAAGAGGTATACCTTCAGGGAAAGTTAAATCGGTAACTTTATCTGTATCTTTTTGCACCACTCCTCCTTAAAATTATGGTACATTGAACTTTTTACCGCTAATCAAATTTTTTATTAGTTTTACTTTTATAAATAGTTATCTTTATAATTTTTGCTAGCGAACAGTATTTTAATACATTTTACGCTTCTTCTACTTTATTTAACTCTTCTACATTTATATCTTTGAAAGTTATAACACGAACTGATTTAACAAATCGATTAGCTCTATAAATATCCCATACCCATACATCATTCATAGTTACTTCAAAAAACACTTCTCCACCATTTGAGCGAATTTGAACATCTACTTGATTTGCTAAATAAAATCTTCTATCTGTTTCTACTACATAAGAAAAAACAGACACTACATCCCTATATTCACGAAATAGTTCAAGTTCTAATGTGTTTTCGTAGGATTCAATATCACTCATACGGCCTTCCTTAAAATGTTTTATACTCATTCTACATTATATTTTTCATGAGAATAAATGTTATTTCACAGTAAAATAAATGAAAAATACAATTAAACATTGAAAAACTGCGTAAAAGGAGCGTTCAGTTAGGAATTGAAAAAGCTCATCACTCACACCATAGGCATTTTCCATGATTTTCTATGCAATTTCCCAAGACCATATTTTTTTAGCCCTGCAATATGTTTAGGGGAACTATAGCCCTTGTTATTAGAAAAATCATATTTATCATCTTTTAGAGCAATCATATATCTGTCGCGAGTGACTTTTGCAAGAATTGAAGCCGCAGCAACAACTGACACTTTCTCATCAGCTTTAATTTTAGTTATGACATTAATATTCTTCGTCTCTTTAACATTCATGCTATTTTCACAAAAATGCTCACTATTCGTCAAAAACTGATTCGATTCACTAAATAAATCCGTTTCTGGACAAAGCCAATTATATTTACCATCAAGAATAAAAATATCAGGTTTAATATTAGCTTGATAAAGCTTACATATTGCTCTATTACCTGCCATTTTTAAAGCAGTATTTATTCCATAAAGATCAATTTCTTCATTAGTAGATATTCCTATTTCATAAGCTAAAACCCAATTTGCAACAGTGTCAAAATATTCAATACGTTTTTTAAAAGTAAGTTTTTTGGAATCAGCCAAAGCAACAGCACAATCTTTTACACTCTTATCAATTACAGCTACACATACATATACAGGACCTGCAAGACAGCCCCTTCCAACTTCATCAACACCTGCTACAAGATCATATTTTTGCAACAACTCTAATTCAAACTCACGACTAGCTAATGTAACCATAATATTTATATCTTATATTTTAGAAAATGCATCAGTTCCATACAAAATTTGAATTCGCGAAAAAGGCCAAAGTATTGCAAACGGTTTGCCAACCACACTATCCACACTAACAGTACCCACATATCCATTATTTTGATGGTATCGGGAATCTCCAGAATTATTCCTATTATCTCCCATAACCCATATACGATTTTTAGGAACTTTTACTTTAAAAGGAATCTTAGAAGCTTGGCCTTCCTTTAAATATTCTTCTTGAACAGGCTTATTATTAATCGTTATAGGATAACCCTGCCCTTTACATTCAACAACATCACCTTCGATACCTATAACTCTTTTTATCAAATATACTTGGTCAGGACTGTCAGATAAATCAAATTTATACATGATAGAATCAATCCAATTACCTGAATTTATATTTTCACTTTTTGGCACCCAATGATCCGGATCTTTAAAAACTACAATATCTCCACGATTTATTTTGCCGAATCGTGCACTTATCTTATTTACAGCAATAGTGTCATTTATTTTAAAAGTATTTTCCATTGAACTGGATGGAATATAAAAAGGCTGGAATACAAAAGCTCTTAAAAATATTGAAATAATAATGGCAACACAAAATAAAACAAAATATTCAAATATCGTTGAAATAATTGCTTTTCCGCTACTGTTTTTTTTCGCCATTTTTTACCTTACACAAATATAGAGATGCTCACATGGAGCACCTCTTTTTTATGCTTACTTAGCAACTTTTTCACGTTTTTCACGTATCTTAGCAGCTTTTCCGCGTAGATTACGCAAATAGTATAGTTTTGCGCGACGTACATCACCACGTGTAACTACTTCAATCTTATCAACAGAAGGAGCATGCAATGGGAAAGTACGTTCAACACCACAGCCGAAAGAAATCTTGTGAACTGTAAACGTTGCACCAATGCCAGTTCCACCACGGCGAGCAATAACTACACCTTGGAAAATCTGAATACGATGACGCTGACCTTCAACAACTTTAACGTGTACCTTTACAGTATCACCTGCACGGAAATTTGGAATATCTTCACGTAATGCAGGCTTGTTCACAGAATCTAGGTTATGCATTATATCTACCTTTCACACGTGCCACAGGTCACATGTGCACTAGTTGAGAAAATTCTCAATATGTACAATTACACTGTTTTATTGCATTTCATATTCCCCTATGGCAGAAGATGAAATAAAATACAGCGAGACCTATTATACTATAAAATCCAAAATTGATAAATTAGAGCATACAAGATAAATAAACTATTGCACTGAAAAAGATTATTAATATGAATACTTCACATTTTATTTTTATTCAAATCCTTTTTATACAAATAAATCGGATAACATATCTCATTAAAATGTTTTGGTAAATAATATTTTTTAAAATCATGTTTTCTATATATTTTAGTCAAATTCTTATCCAAAATTCCTGAATTATTATAAATACGTGTCATTTTTTCACAAATTGCATATTCAGTTATTTTTTTTAATAACAATTCTGTCATTATATGCTTATTCAATTTATTTGAAATATAAAATTTAAATATAGGCAAAAAATTAGATAAACAATCATCTGGAATATTATCTATACTCAAAAAATATTTAAGTGTAAATAAAAATTGATCCAAAATATCATCTGTTGAACTATTATCAGATAAATCGTTCTTCAAAGATAAATCATTTTTCAAAAATAACAAGCATGCTAAAACATTTCGTTCATTATCGAATCTCACAATATTACAAATAATATTTTCATCTGACAAAATTTTTATCCACACATTTTTATCACATAAATTTTCAAAATAATCATTTTCAACACATGCAGTATCAGATACCTTCAACCGTTGTTCTGACATAAATTTAATAATATATTGTATATCATCTAAACTTGGTACACCTAGCACAAAATGTTTCAAAATATTATTTTCAAAACAAAAACCATTTAAAGACAAAAACATTTGATCATCATAATCAAAATTTTTAACATTTATTTCTCGTAAAATATCCGGACGCACCAATAGAGTTTTTTTCAAAGATTCATTACGTCTAAACCTTTTAATATTTTCATGATTTCCACTTAATAAAACTTTCGGCACTTCAATATTATTCCAAACTTGAGGGCGAGTATAAATAGGATACTCAAGCAAACCATCGTTACAATAACTTTCTTCCACTAAAGAATCAGGATTTCCAACCATACCAGGAATAAGTCTAGAAACAGCTTCTATAACTACCATACTCGCAACTTCTCCACCGTTTAAAACATAGTCACCTATAGAAAATTCTTCAACAGAAAAATTTTCATTTTCCAATGATTTATAATGTTCATATATTCTGCTGTCCAATCCTTCATATCTACCACAAGCAAAAACTATATGTTGAAATCCAGATAATTTCTCAGCAAATTTCTGATCAAATCTCTTACCAGACGGTGATGGAAATAAAAGCACTTTTTTAGTTGAATGAGTCTTTTGCAAATCCATTTCATTATTTATATCACGTCTCAGATTTAAAATTTCATCTAATGCTTTACCCCAAACATCTGCTCTCATAACCATTCCTGCACCACCACCAAAAGGCGTATCATCCACAGATAAATGTTTACCGATAGCCCATTTTCTTAAATCATGAGCATGGAAAGATAATAAAGAATTATCCTGTGCTTTACCAATGAGTGATAAATCTAGGGACTTAAAAAAATCTGGAAAAATACTTACAGCATCTATACGCATTTATTTACTCTCACTTTTAGCATTCAATATAAATAAACCATTAGGTGGATCTAAAAGAATATAGCCTTCATCTAAATTAACTTCTAAAACTATCTGACGAGCAAAAGGAACTAGCACATCTTCATATTTTTTAGATACATTTTCAATATCACTATCAGTTAGACTCATAGGAGGTTCAGGTTCAACAACAATAATATCTTGCATACTACCAAATATTAAATCCACAACTTTTCCAAGCAAATTTCGTTCAACATCATACACTGCCAAACCTTGAAGTTCATGTAAATAATAGCCTTCTTCTTCATCTTCATCTTCAATTTCATCAGTATCCACAAAAATTTTAGTAAAACACATTTTTTCTGCAACAGTTCTATCTGTTATTTCTTCAAAAGATAAAAAACTTTTACTATTATTAATCCTATATCCTCTGACAGTCAACGTAGGAAAAAATTCACTATCAGTTTTAACAACAGTACCTTTTTTGAAACGTTTTGTAGGATTATCTGTACGAATATCAGCTTTCAATTCACCACGCAAACCTTGAGCCGCGCCCAATATTGCAGTTAACAATTGCATTATTACCTCAAATTTCAATATAGAAAATATAGGATCGAAAATATAATATTAAAAATAGGCTCACTCTTCTAAAATGAGTGAGCCTAATCGTAAAGTATTATTTCAGTGCAAATCTATAACATCAATACGAACATGACCATTTGATGGTATAGAACCTATCACTGTTCTAAGCGCCCTAGCAGTGCGACCAGACCTTCCAATAACACGACCTAAATCGTTAGGATTCACCCTAACTTCTAGCAATTCCCCACGACGCATAGGCTTGGATGTAACACGCACATCATTAGGATAGTCTACTATTCCTTGCACAAGATGTTCTAAGGCTTCAGCTAGCATAGTTTTTACGCTTCCTCTTCAGGTGCTTCTTGCACTGATTCGTCAGCTTGCTGATCATTTTCTTCAGCCTGAGCTTCAGCTTTTGCTTCTTCTTCTAAAGCAGCTTTAGTTGCTTTTAACTTTTCAGCTTCATCTTCCACAGCTTTAACAGCTTCTTCAGCAAGTTTAACACGATCTACAGCTTCTTTAACCTTCAAAGATCCTTCTGTGTTCTTTGCACCCTTAAACTTTGCCCAGTCACCAGTAAGTCCAAGAAGTCTACGAACCTGATCTGAAGGCTGAGCACCTACACCCAACCAGTACAATGCTCTTTCAGAATTAATTTCAATAGTTGAAGGATTAGTCATAGGATCATATTTTCCTACTTCTTCAATAACGCGACCATCACGCTTTTTACGACCATCAACTACAATTACACGATAAAATGGTGCACGGATTCTACCCATGCGCTTCAAACGAATACGAACTGCCACTTCGGCGATCTCCTGTAATAAATAGATTTGATTAAATATCCCAACGGTGGGTCACGCTGAAATAAATAATACACGGACACAAGTCTTGCAAACATGAGAGGGAATTCACAAAACTGAGTACATTAGAATTATCCATATTTTTATAATTTTTTCAAGCCAAAAATTCTATATTTCACTAAAACAAACTAAATTTTCTTTCCACGAAGCAAAATTTCTTTAGGCTTATTAAGTACTTCAATATTCTTACGAGGATCCTCACTATAAACAACTAAATCAGCATTTTCATACTCATCATTTACAGGCAATCCCAAAAAACGTCTAGAAGCAAAAAATGACATATCCACAACATCTGCAGTCGGAATACCAGATTGCACCCAAAGCTTCAATTCTTGTGGCATACTACCATGAGCAATCTCGCAACCTGCACCGCTTCCAGGTAACAAAGTAACTCCAGCATCATACATTTCAAATAACTGAGTAAATCTTTTATTGTACAAATCCATCATGGTCTTAGCGAAAAAAGGATATTTATCATTTGACATAAGAGCAATTTTTTTAAAATTTTCTCTAATCAACATTGTAGGAGTAACAGCTATACTATTTTTAACACACTCTTGCATATGCTCTTTAGCAAGTCCAGTACCATGCTCAATAGTGTCAACTCCACATTCAATAAGATCTTCACTCGCTTGTAATCCAATAGCATGAGCCATAACTTTCACGCCCATTTCATGACAAGCACAAATAGCATCTTTCAACACTGATTTTGACCATAAAGGTTTAATATTAGAATCGCACCCTTGAGATCGATCTATCCAATCTGCTACAATTTTCACCCAATTCTTAGTACGATATGCCTGATAAACAGCCTCTTTTACAAGATCATTTTCATCTTCAATCTCAATTGCGCAACCTTTTTTATACATCCCAGGCCGAGCAATATGAATTCCAGCAGTTAAAACTGTAGGCATATCTACTCTTGTTTTAAACCATTCATTATTCATACGAGAACCGGCATCTCTAATAGCAAGCACACCAGTTTTTAAATTAATTTCAGCTTGTTTTTGAGCAGTAGCTATAGAAGTCGCGCCTTTTTCATCCATACCTAAATGACAATGTACATCAACCAAGCCAGGTAAAACAAAACCTTCAATTTTCTTAAAAGTAGTGAATTTTTCAGGAAAATACTTGATTATCCCATTGTGTACCCACAAATTACTTTTCTCACCATTTTCAGTAATTATGCTACCTTTTAAATGCCATTGCCTATTGTTCATAGTCCACCCAACAATCTTTTAATATCATCAGGAATATCATCAATAGTAGGCATTTTCCCTCCAGAAACTTGCTGAGCTGAATCTGAACCTTGATCAAACGCATTTCCCAGCCTCTGTTTTTTCAACAAAGCTTCTTTTTGCTGAGCAGCTCTTTTTGCTGGATTACCTGAACGACCTTTTTTATTTTTATTTTTCTTGCCTTTGCTTTGAGGCGCCATTTTTCCTTTAGATTTCTTCCCAATACCTGGTAGATTTCCTAAACCTGACAAACCAGTCATACTAGGCATACCGCGACCTGAAGCCATAGCCATCATCATAGCTTTAGCTTGCTCAAATCTTTTAACTAGAGAATTAATCTCAGAGACACTAGTTCCTGAACCTCTAGCGATCCTATTTCTTCTAGAACCGTTCAAAATTTTCACATCAGAACGCTCATCAGGAGTCATAGAAAGAATTATAGCTTCTATACGATCTATTTCCTTTTCATCAAAACTGTCAAGTTGCTGACGTATCTTAGCGGCACCAGGTAACATACCAAGCATCTTTTTCATGGATCCCATTTTGCGTATTTGCGAAAGCTGATCCATAAAATCATCCAAAGTAAAATTACCAGACGACATTTTATTTACAGCTTTTTCAGCTTGCTCACTGTCAAATACTTTCTCAGCTTTTTCAATCAAAGTTAATATGTCGCCCATATCCAGTATTCTGGAAGCCATACGCTCAGCATGAAAACGCTCAAAATCATCAATATTTTCACCAGTAGAAGCAAAAAGAACTGGCACTCCTGTAACGCCTCTAACAGAAAGAGCCGCACCGCCTCTAGAATCACCATCAAGCTTTGATAAAACTACACCAGTAAAACCAACACCATCTCTAAATGCAATAGAAGTATTTACAGCATCTTGTCCAACCATAGCATCTAAAACAAAAATGATTTCCTCAGGTTTTATAATATCTCTAATATCACTAGCCTGTTTCATCATTTCTTCGTCTACACCTAGCCTACCTGCAGTGTCGACAATAGCTAGATCGTAACCATTTTCTTTCGCGTAAACAACACTGTTACGAGCAACTTCTAAAGGATCGCCCACGCCATTTCCAGGCTCAGGAGCGAAAATGTCCACTCCCGCACGTTGCGCCATAATTTGAAGCTGGGTAACAGCATTAGCTCTTTGCAAATCACAAGCTACTAAAAGGACTTTTTTACCTTCATTACGTAAATATTTAGCTAATTTACCTGCAAGAGTAGTTTTACCAGCACCTTGTAAACCAGCTAACATGAAAAATGTAGGACCAGTGGAACTGAATTTTAATTCACGAGTATTACCACCAAGTATTTGCACAAGTTCAGCATTTACTATCTTAATTACTTGTTGACCTGGCTGTAACGCTTTGGATTTTATAGCACCATATGCTTTTTCTTTAACCTGTGCAGTAAACTGTTTAACCACCGGTAAAGCAACATCAGCTTCAAGTAAGGCTCTTCTAATCTCAGACACAGTATTATCAACATCCGACTGTGTAAGTACGCCTTTTCCTCTAAGCTGTTTAAAAGAATCTCTAAATCTATCTGACAAGCTGTTAAACAATTTACCCACCTAATTATATAAATATACTCTGACTACCTACTATTTTATGACAATAATGTCTTGACGAAAACCTCTGAATCAAAAGGCATAAGATCATCCACTCCTTCGCCTAAACCAACAAATTTGACTGGAACTCCAAGTGCCTTTTGCACGGATACAACAATTCCTCCTTTTGCTGTTCCATCCATTTTTGTCAAAATAATACCAGTTATATCACAAACTTGCGCAAAAATTTCCGCTTGTTTCATACCATTTTGGCCAACAGTTGCATCAAGAACTAACAAAGTTTCACACACATTAGCTTTCTTTGTCATTACTCGTTTTATTTTACCTAACTCATCCATTAAATCTTTTTTATTTTGAAGCCTACCAGCAGTATCAACTATCGCCACATCTATATTATTTTCACACGCATTATTTACTGTATCAAAAGCAACTGAAGCAGGATCCGCTCCCTGTCTAGGAGAACTAATAACATTCACACCGATATTATTACCCCATGTTGTCAACTGTTGACTTGCAGCAGCTCTAAAAGTGTCAGCCGCACCTAAAACTACACTCTTATCATCAGCAACTAATAACCTCGCTAATTTACCTACAGTAGTCGTTTTACCAACACCATTTACTCCTACTACTAGAATAGCTGAAGGTATTTTTTCTTCACTATCCGCATTCTGCTCAATATTCAGTTTTCTATCCATACCATTAAAATCAACTAATTTAATAAGTTGTGAATGCAAGATTTCTTTCACTCTATTTATGTCACCAGAATTTTCAATTTTCATTTGTTCTTTCAAGCTATCCATAAGCTCAGTTGTAGCATCTAATCCAAGATCAGCCATAAGTAAAGTTTCTTCTACTTCATCCCAATCTGTTTGCGATATTTTATCTTTAGATAAAATATTTAACAATGTTTTACCAAAAGATCCGCTTTTTACAAGACCAGCTCTCATTCTAGTAAATCTAGAAGCAATCGATTCAGGTTTTTGCACACTACTATTTTCAGAAACATTATTTTCATTGCACTCAGAAATATTTTTTTTACTTTCACAACAACATGAATAAGATTCACTATTATCAGCAATATTTACATTTTCATTCGTCTGATCATCTTTATCTGTAAGTATTTGTTCATCTGCCACACAAATCTTACTATCATTGTTTAAATTTTCAACGCTTATTTGTTCACAATTATTTTTAGTTTTTCGCATTTTAGCACGTGATAACGAATAAAAAACAACTGCGCATACAATAACAAGCACAACTACTAAAAGTGCAATTGTTTGAATAATACTCATATTTTCCTCAAATCTTTTACATAAAACCTATTTATTTGCATCAAAAAATTGTCTCAAATTCACATTTTTCACAACAGTCTTATTCTTATTATTTTTTTCACAACTATTTGTATACCATTCAATAATAGAAAAATTTTTATATTCACTCTTATAACAAAAATATAGTCCACAAATACATGCCATGCTAAATAAAACTAAAATTAGTATGAAAAATAAAACATATACGAACATACAAAAACCTTATTGTAAACAAAAGATAAATATAACTACAAAACTTTATATAAATTTTAAAGCAACAAATCTTTTATCTGTCTCGCAACAGGCAAATCTGCTGGTATCCATTTTGCTTTATCTATCTCTTCACTAGTGAACCAGGCCATATCCATTGGTTCTATCATTCTAGGCAAAGTTATAAATTCTGCGAAATACAACTGCATAGTTAAATCAAAATCAGCATATTGATAATTCACAGTAGTAAAATAATCACCGACTATTATTTCAGCCGCCAATTCTTCACGAATCTCTCTTTTTAAAGCATCTTGATTAGACTCGCCCAACTCAAGTTTTCCACCAGGAAATTCCCAAAATCCCTTGAATGTTCCTTCACTTCGTTGAGTGGAAAAGAGCTTATTGTCTTTAATAAAAACTCCGGCAACGACTTCTATCTTTTTCACTCATATTCCTTTCGTGAATTAAAAACATATATACACTTCTAATATACAATTATAGTTTTTAAAAATAAATTATATAACACACTAGAATTACAATTACATATGTAATAAAGTAAAAATATGATTTTAAAACAGGTCGGAAATAGCGGACTTAAAGTTTCTTCTATAGGATTAGGCACTCTAACTCTCGGACGCGATACTGATAGCGAAGAGTATAAAAAACAACTTTATGAATTTATAGAAAATGGAGGAAACTTAATTGATACAGCACCTAATTATGGTGAAAAGAATGCTGAAAAAATTCTGGGTTCAATAATAAAAGACAACTATAATCGCGCTGACCTAATATTATCATCAAAAGCTGGAATAAAATTTACTAAAACAGGCTCATATATTGATATATCTAAAAAAAATTTACTAGAAAATTTAGATAATAGTCTTAAAAATTTGGGAACAGATTATCTAGATTTATGGTTTATCTCACAACCTGATTACAATATATCTTTTGACGAATTAATAGAAACTTTAGAATATGCTTTATCAACAGGCAGAACAAGATACGTAGGTTTATCAAACTTTCCAGCTTGGGCATTAGCGCAAATAAATTCTACAATGAAAACAATATATAAAAAATGCAATTTAACTTGTGCTCAAATGGAATATAATTTGCTTCAACGCGGTATCGAAAAAGAAGTTCTTCCCTACTGCGAATATAACAATGTAGGAATACTAGCATGGTCGCCACTAGGTAGAGGCGTTTTAACTGGTAAATATAAAAACGAGATTCCTGCAGATTCACGCGCCGCAAGTACACATTTATATGGTTTTATAGAGCCTTATCTTAACGAGCGTAGCGCACACATAGTGAATGGATTAATTGTAGCAGCTGAAGGATTAGAAATCACACCTGCTCAAGTTGCTTTAAAATGGGTAACTGAAAAAAAATTCATTTCATCAGCAATTGTTGGAACAAGAACAGTTGCACAATTAAAAGAATTTATTACTATGAAACCACAAGAGCTACCTGAGCAAATAGTCACAGCATTGGATACTATTAGTAAAATAACAATAGGCTATCCTGAAAAATTTTAATTTATCAAAATAGCCTACCAAAATCATGCCAATTTATAATTCACTATCAGTTTCATTATCATCCAATGGCTGATGGTCATCATATTCTTCTTCATCATCATATTCATCGTAATAGTCATCATCTTCATTATCAGAAAATTGATTTTCATCGTCTTCTAATTGACTATCTTCATCAAAAAAATCTGCTAGTAAGTCAATTGGAATTTCCACTCCATACGTAGTAAACAATGCATCATCGTAAGTAAAAAATGCGTCCAGTAACATATCTTCTTTAGCTAAAAGCTCTTCATCATCACTGTCTATTCTACTTGCTACAGCATAATGCTGTTCAAAAGCCTCAATTAATTTATTTAAAGCAATTCTTGGATCTGTCATTTTTCACCTCTGTTTCGAAGAATAAACAAACTCACAATAAAGTTATCATAAATCTGTTTAAAAATACTATTATATACCCAAAGCTTTTCTAATATTCGGCTTAAAAAAATTAGGTCCTTTCAAAACTTTGCCATCTTCTCTATATATAGGCTTTCCATCTTCACCAAGTTTAGACATATTTGAGGCTTGAACTTCTTTCAAAACAGCATTCAAATCTATACCACATTCAAGCGACATTCCATAAATTACATAAACAAGATCCGCAAGAGCATCAGCAGTTTCAACAATATCACGCGTATTATCATCATTTTCAAATATTTTGTCAGTCACATTTTTTAATATGTTACTTGAATTTTTTCCATATACAGCTTCAACAAGTTCAGTAAATTCCTCTATTATTAAACTCATACGCATATTTAATCGATCTATTTTCAAAGTCGGGCATGATTTTCTTATAGGCAAGTTATATGTTTTATGAAATTGTTCAACAAGATCTTTAGGTTTTGCGCAATCTGGAGTGCTCATTGTTTCCCTTTCTATGTAAAATCCACCTAAATTATATTACCTTCATTTGAAACTTACTAGAAGAGTATCTTTCATTCTATTTTCAATATTTTATAGAAAAGTATTCACGGTGAGGATATCATAATGTTTGTATTAGATTACAATCACATGTATGGTTTATAACCTTCAATATCGAAAGACTAATATGAATAGTGACATTTTTAATGATGGTGTTGATTTATCAAAAAAATCTAGACCAATAATTGCAGAATTACCATTTTTAAATGAAAAAGATCACGAGCAAACACTATCAATTGCTCTTCCTTATATAAAAAGTTATCACAATGCAATCACATCAAAAGGAATAAACGTTGCTGGCAGTATAGGAATGTTTAATGGTGCTTTCAGAGAATTATTTTTTGTTATGAGCCATTTTGAAGAGCGCATAAATGACTTGGAAACTGTATATTTACAGCAGAAAGAAACAATAAAACAATTACAAAAACAAATAGAAAAAGAAAACTAGTAATATAAAATTATGCAAAATAAAAATAAATCGTTTGTATACATTTTGGAATGTTAATTTTATAAAAAATAATTTTAAAAAATATCGCTATACTTATGTTATAATTTCTATTTGAGTCCGGGTGGCGGAATGGTAGACGCGCTAGCTTGAGGTGCTAGTGACCGCTTTTAGGTCGTGGGGGTTCGAGTCCCCTCTCGGGCACTCGTATTTTAATACGTTTATATAATTTAGCTGGTGAAGATGTTACACATAATATTTTTTGAACCTGAAATTCCAGGAAACTCCGGAAATGCTATACGTTTATCTGCATGCACTAATTGTATGCTTCATCTTGTAGAACCTTTATCTTTTGACATGGACAGCGCAAAAGTAAAAAGAGCAGGCTTAGATTATCACGACATGGCACACGTAAAAGTACACCCGAATCTAGAAGATGCTTTTAAAGATATCCCAGGAAAAATATATGCTTTTACTGGACACACAAAGAACTTTTTTACAGATGTTACTTATAATGACGGAGACGGGTTATTGTTTGGACGCGAATCAACTGGTTTACC
>CAMPYB010000015.1 GCA_946998115.1 uncultured Actinomyces sp.
TTAAATGCATGTTGTATGTACGTAAATTATATTCCTAAAGATTTGCGAATATTTATTTTCAAATCCTGTATACGACCTAGAGCTTGAAGCATTGGATTTCGCATACTATGCATGCTGAAATATGCAGGTGCAACAATTTCAGGTGGAACAATAGTTTCAATATAGCATTTAAGCTTAGGCTCAGTACCAGACGGACGAATAATAATTCGATCATTTGAGGCAGTGTAGAAAGCAAAACCAACAGTCGGAGGTAAATCACTTTCAGGATTATTCTCAAGATCGACTATTTTTACAACTTTTGAATTAGCTAAAACTTTAGGTGGATTAACTTTAATATTTTTCAAAGCTTTAGCTATTATATCAGGCTCTTCTACGCGTATAGAAAGTTGACCTGTATGATAGAGCCCAAAACGTAAAGCAAAAATATCTAAAATATCTTGCAAAGATTTCGCATGATCTTTTAATGCATCAGCATATTTAGCTATAATCAAACATGCACTCAAACCATCTTTATCGCGAATGTTTTCAGGATCTACACAAAAGCCAATGGCTTCTTCATATCCGAATACCATTTTTTCGCTTCTAGCTATCCATTTAAAACCAGTGAGCGTTTCAGTATGATTGATATTGTGAGATTTAGCGATAAGAGCTAAAAGTCTTGAAGAAACAATTGAATTGGCAAGCACAGCGTTAGTGTTCTTATTATTGCTAGCTATAATGTTACCAAGCAAACAACCTATTTCATCGCCGTTGAGTTGCCTATATGTTTTACCTTCTTTTATAGCTACACTGCACCTATCAGCGTCAGGGTCATTAGCTAAAATAATATCAGCATTCTTCTTTTTAGCCAGTGCTATAGCTAAATCAAGAGCTCCATTTTCTTCAGGATTAGGAAAATCAAGAGTTGGAAAATTAGGATCAGGAATTTGTTGCTCTTCTACATTGTAAACATTTTCAAAACCGCTTTTAGATAAAATTGCGTTCAGAACTTTACCGCCCACACCATGTAAAGCTGTTGTTACAATTTTAAGTTGACGAGCAGATTTTGTAGAAACAATTTTTTCACTGTGTTCACATACGTGATTCACATATGAATTCCAAATGCTGTTATCTATAGTTTGATAAGTATTTTTTTGAGGAATCATATCAGCAAAAGGAGCTTGTTGTATTAACGCAAAAATATCTTTATCTGCAGGAGGTACAATTTGCACGCCTTTGCCATTTTTACCGCCTAATTTTTCGCCCAAATAAACTTTATAACCATTATCTTTTGCAGGATTGTGACTTGCAGTTACTACTATAGTAGCATCAGCATTTAAAACGTTTGCTGCATAAACTGTCATAGGAGTTGGTGAGTAGAATGGCATAATGTAAGCGTTACCGTTGTTGGCTTCAATTATTTTAGCTGAAATAACAGCATAGCTTTCAGAATTATATCTAGCATCGAAACCTATAACTACTTTATAACCTTTACCTAAATTTTTATATAAATAATCAGATAAACCTTTAGCAGCTCTTGCGACTACGCAATGATTCATTCTATTAGGACCAGGCCCCATTTCTCCACGCAAACCTGCAGTGCCAAAAGTCAATTCAGTTTTAAAAGCATCATTTATATAAGAAATTGAAGATGGATCGCCATCGAGAGCTTTCTCTAAAATATTTTTTAATTCCTTTTTTGTAGGTTCAAATATATCGTGTTCAATCCATTCATTCACGATAGACAAGTCAACATTCACACTATCAAGTTCATCGGAAGTGCAATTATTTGATTCTTCTATATTCGATAAGTCGACTTGTGAACCGATCGATTCATTAGACTTAGTCACAAACGCCCCCAAAAAGTTAATTCCACAATTATTCTACTTTATATTTTATATAACTTAAAGATATTTTTTGAAAATCAAATGCGAGAATTTTAATAAACACTCACAAAAAAGTACAAATGGTAGTAAAATTGTTTATGTTTATCAACTTGTCAACTAAAAAAATGAATAAATATAATACAAAATAGGTGAGTAAATTGGGAATCGATTTTGATATTTTTAATTCACAAACATTTTCCAAAATTACATTTGTGAATGAAGACATGAAAAACTTTGTCAAAGATGATAGGTTTTTTGCTTGCGATTATACAGTCATTGGTTATTTCAAAAATAATAAAATTGAAAATAAGCAAAAGATAATCAGTGAAAAAACATTTGCTTTTGAACAGCAAACAGAAATAGTAAATGAGCTTTACAATATTGATTTTAACGAATATGTTGAACGCGAAAAATTTGATGCTAATAGTGGAAAATCAATAAAAATTACTTTACCTAAAAATAATAGTTGGAAAAATTTGCCTTTAAATATTCTATGTTTAGCAGTAGGTTCAGGAAATACTGATGACTGCAGAAAAGCAGGATTAGAACTCGGCAGAAAAACAGTTGGTCAACAATCAGTTTATGTGCCTTTTATAGACGAACTTTCAAAAATTAATTTAAATGAAAATTGTGCTATTGCGGAAAATGTAAAGCAAGAAGAATTAGAATACAAAGCAAAAGTGGCTTTCTTCCATGGAATTTTATTGTCATGTTATAGACAAACAAAAATATCTTCACAACTAGATGAAAATAAACCAGTAGAAGAAATATATGTATCAACAAATAATTTGTCACAAACGAGAAAAGCTTATGAAGAAGCATTCAATATTGCGCAGACAACTATTTTAGCTCGAACACTTGAATGCGTACCTTCAAATATAAAAAATCCACCATGGCTTGCAGAAAATATAAAAAAATTAGCTGAAAAAACTAATGTAGTAAATGGTGAACTAGTATACGAATGCTTAGATGAAAAACAGCTTAAAGAACGCGGATTTAATTCTATCTTAGCAGTTGGTTCAGGTTCTAAAACTCCTCCGCGTTTGGTGACATTGACATGGAAACCTAATAATTTGAAAGAAAATTCGCCTAAAATAGCTCTAGTCGGTAAAGGTATAACATATGATACAGGTGGCTTATCTCTAAAGCCACGCATGTCAATGATTCCTATGAAAACTGATATGAGCGGTAGTGCAACTGTAATATCAGCTGTGCTTGCAGCTGCAAGAGCAGGATTAAATGTACAAGTTTGTGCTATAGCACCTTTAGCTGAAAACGCTATGGGGGGAGCATCATATAGACCGAGCGATGTTGTAAAAACTTATAATGGAACAACTGTTGAAGTTGTAAATACTGACGCTGAAGGTCGTATGGTGCTAGCTGACGGCTTAGGATATGCAATTAAAGATATTAAACCTGATATTGTAGTTGATATAGCAACTTTGACTGGGTCTGCAACAATGGGACTAGGTAGATTCCATGCTGCAACATATAGTAACGATGACAAAGTGTGGCAGACGATGAATGAAGCAGGAAAACAAGTCGGAGAAAACACTTGGCGTATGCCACTTATAGAAGACTACAGGCAATTTTTACGCTCGCCTATAGCTGATATATGCCATGCGCAAGTCGTGGACTTTATAGGAGCTGGCTCAGTTACAGCAGCACTATTTTTACAAAAGTTTATAGCAGACTGTAAATGGTGTCACTTAGATATTGCAGGTGTTGGCAGAGCAGGTACAAATAGTGGAGAAGTTACGCAAAACCAGCCTACAGGATACGGAGCTGCAATGCTTTACTCTTTTATAAAAAGCTATAATTAATTTATAAAATTTTTATACTAAAAATAGCATTGCAATGTAAGCTTATATTCATTTTGATTATAATGTCGCAGTCACATAAAATCATAGTTGTGTGGCTGCGATTAGTTTAAAAAACAAGAACACTTTAAGGCATTTTTGTGCAAATAGTCATACCATCATCATTTCCAATTAAGCAATAACTGACTTCGTCGTCGTTGGAAACGGATTTTAAAAATTCGCGCATCGTTACAGTATTTCTATCGCGCATTGCAGGATCTGCAACATTTCCTTTATAAAGACTATGCAAAATCACAATTAAACCATATGGGCGAACCATTTGTTTAGCATACATGTAATAATAAGATACTTCGTCGATTTGTCCATCTATAATCACGATATCATAAGCATGTTTAGCTAATCTAGGTAAAATATTCAGAGCTCGTTCATTTATAAAACGTACCATATTAGATTTTATACCAGCTTTTTCAAATAATTTTCTTGCTACATTTTGACAGTGCGAATCGTAATCAATTGTGGTCAGCATTCCACCATCAGGTAAACTTCGCAAAACCCACAAACCTGAGCTACCTGTTCCTGTGCCGATTTCAACTACAGCTCTTGATCTAGTAGTTGCTACTAGCATAGATAAGATAGCTCCAGCAGAAGGAGAAATATAAGGAATGCTATATTCAAGACTGTGTTCTTTTGCTGTCTGTAATATTTCATCCAAATACACAGAATTCTCAATATAGTCCCAAACTAATGATTTATCAGTAAAAATAGTTACTCCTACAAATATTCATCACAACTTTTGATTAAATATCAATAATATACACTGACTAATGTATGCAAAGAAAATTATAAAACTATTTATCTTAAAATAAAATCTAGCAAAACATAAACAGTGCAATAATCAATTTTACCAGTCATGATCTTTTCTGGTCGTAAGCTCAGCAATTTGTGTCGGGCCAAAGCTACCTGGCTCATATGAGTAAACGGGTCTAGTGTAATTATCAGTAATAGTTTGAATATAATTCCAGCTTGTTTCTATTTGTTGCCACTGACTAAACCAGGAATTATCGCTATTTATGCATGCAAGTAGCATTCTTTCATAAGCTTCAGGAGTGTTTAATCTGAAAATATCATTACAATTTTGACAAAATTCCATTTTAGCTTTAGTTCTGCCGATTTCTTCTCCTGGAGTCTTTATATTAAATTCTAAATACACACCTTCAACAGGTTGAATTTTGATAATTAGCAGATTAGGCTCAATTTTAGGATTTATACGTTTAAAAGTAATTTTAACTTCCATTTCGCCTTCAGCACATTTTTTGCCTGTCCGAATAAAGAAAGGAACATCTTGCCAGCGTTCATTGTCAATGAAAAGTTTTAAAGCTGCGTATGTTTCTGTATTTGAGTTCTCATTAACATTTTTTTCGCAAGTATATCCTTTATATTGTCCTAAAATTAAAGTGTCGTTAAAATCGAGTTTATCAACACTTCTTAAAGACTGAAGTACTTTTAATTGTTCTTGGCTCAAATTTCCGTTAGGATCATCCAACGCTACAATTGACAATATCTGTAATAAGTGGTTTTGCACCATGTCTTTTACAGCACCAGCATTGTCATAATAGCCTGCGCGAGTGCCGATGCCATTTGTTTCTAAAGCAGAAATATGTACGCATTCTATATTTTCTTTATTCCAAACATTAGCGAAAATCGGGTTACTATATCTGATAGTTAAAATATTGCGCACCATTTCTTTACCTAAATAGTGGTCAATTCTATAGATATTATTAGCTCCAAAAACATATTCTAATATAGAATTCAATTCTTTAGCGTCTTGTAAATTCTCGCCGAAAGGTTTTTCTAAAACAATTTTAGGTTTTTTAATAGCAGGAGTTTTTGCTATTCCATCACTTATTATTCTGAAAAATTCTGGTGCAACAGCAAGATAAACTATATGATTTTTAACTGGATTTGTACTGTAATATTCTTGTAATAAAGCATAGTTTTCAATTTTTGTGAAATCTAGTTTCATATAATTTATATGTTTATAAAATTCTTGTAAAACTAATTCGTTTATTTCGAGGCGCGCAAATTTCCTTATCCACGAGTCTATTATGTTTATAAAATCTTTAGTGGAATAATTGCGTCTTCCTATAATGCAAATATTATAGTTTTCAGGCAAAGCTTTTCTTATGTATAAGTTATAAAGTGCCGGTAATAATTTACGGTATGAAAGATCGCCTGTACCACCGAAAATAGTTATTCCTACATTAAAACCATTACTCATTTTCGCTCCATATATGATGTTCGCTTACACCTGTGTCAGTTCTAATATATGTGTGTGCTCCAAAGAAATCTCTTTGAGCTTGAATAATATTAGCACCCAAATTAGGGAAGCGTATTTGATTAGCAAATATTAATGCACTCGTAAATAGTGGTGTAGGTAAATCTTGTTGCAAAGATAAAATAGTCGTATATTTCAAAGCTTGTATATCTTGTGTGAACCTATTTTTAAATTTTTCAGCAAGTAGCAAATGAGGAGTGTTTTCGTATGCAACATTACAGTCATCAGCCATCTTAGCAGTTGTTTCGCAAGAGTTGTTATAAGTGCTACAAACATCCATTATTTCTTGCAAAAGATGTGCTTGAATAATGCAACCAGCTCTAAAAATACTTGCTATGTTTTGCAAATTTAAATTCCAGCCATATTTTTTACTAGCATCTTTGTAAAGCTCAAATCCTTGCAAAAAAGCTAATGTTTTAGCAAGACGGTAAGCTTCAAAAATTTTCTGCAAATCTATTTTCGCAGGAGTGTTTTCAAAATGTGTATTAAATGTTGTACGAAGCTCATTTTGACCGCTCATAATGCGTGCCTGATAGGCTGTAACAAGCATGGAAGCATTAAATTCTTGTTTTAGACTCTCTATACTGGTCCATCTACCTGTACCTTTATTACCAGCAACATCTAAGATCATATCAATTAAATCGCTGCCGCTTTGAGGGTCTTTTTCTTTCAAAATACTAGCTGTAATTTGCACTAAATAACTTTTTACTTCAGTATTTTGCCATTTGATGAATATATCTGAAATTTCTTTATTTGAATAATTACCAGCGTATTTTAGAATAAGGTAAGTTTCTGCTAAAAGTTGCATATCAGCATATTCGATACCGTTGTGCACCATTTTCACATAATGACCGCTACCTTTTTCTCCAATATAAGTACAACAAGGATCAGTACCTTTTTTAGCAGCTATAGATTCGAGTATTTCTTTTATTTGTGAATATGCTTTTTTATCTCCCGAAGGCATTATACAAGGACCGTGTAATGCGCCTTTTTCTCCGCCTGAAACACCAATACCGAAAAAATGAATATTTTTTTCAGCCAGTTGTTCATATCTTCTATTTGTGTCTTCAAAAAATGAATTACCACAATCCATCAATATGTCACCAGAATCTAAATATTGGCTTATTTTTTCAATAAGATCATCGACAGGTTTTCCTGCTGGCACCATTAAAATAATTTTACGTGGAAGTTGTAATGAAGAAACAAAATCTTTAATATTTTCGTATCCATCAAAATTAGGTATGTTTTCTTTAATAATTTTTCTGGTTTTTTCAGGGCTACGATTGTATCCAGCAACTTTATAACCTTTATCAATTATATTCAAAGCTAGGCTTTTGCCCATTACTCCCAATCCGATTACACCAATATTGTTTTTCATTTCATTTTTCCTCTAAAAGTAATGCCACTGCCTCAGGCAACGTGCAAGTTTGAACTGTATTTTTAATCAATCCTTTTTCTAAATCCATCACCACAACTGTGTTAGTGTCTCTGTTCAATATTATTATCACGTCTTGTAATATGCAAAAATCCCGTGGGTGTTTTCCTCCGGAAGATATTATTTGTTTTAAGTCTAATTTTTCTTTTGCTACTTTAAAAACAGATATTACATCTTGAGTGCGCGTTGAAATATATATGTATTCCCCATCATTGCTCATCCTAATCGCACTACTATCTTTCAAATGAGAAATATTGTCACCTAAAATGAAAGCTTTTGACACTATTTTCATATCACAAGTTCTAATTGTGTAAACAATATTATCTAGTTCACCAACTACATATAAAAATTCATTATCTTTTGAAAACACTGCATGTCTAGGTCCTGAATTTTCTGGGAAAGATATTTCCTGAACTAAAACATAATTACTATCGTAAATAAAAATTTTGTCTAAAAACAAGCATGGCACTAGAAACTTATCTTTAAAGAATAATACTTGATGACAACCTGCTTTAGGTTTTATATGAATTTTTTTCATTAAAGATAGTTCGCAGTTTTCTTCAACTTTGATTATGCTACATGTGCCTTCATGATAGTTTGCGGTATACAAAAAATTATTTTTGCAAGCAATGAAGCATGAAGTCTTATCCTCATATGCCAGGCTACTAATTTTATTGCCTTTTTTGTCAAATAAAGCTACGCCACTTTTATAAGTTGTATTTTTTTCATTCAAATCGCAAACTGCAGCTATATATTGGTCATCTTTGCCTGCAAAAGCCAAATATTTAGGGTTTTGTATATGTGCAAATAAACGAATATCGTCTATTTTATTTCCAATAATTTTTATCTGATATATGCCTTGGCTTTGATTAGTAGTGTATGTTCCAACATAACCATTTATTGTCATATCGCCTCATAATTAGTGTTGCACTATAACAAATTTATAATGAAATCATATTTTTCTATTTGTATGGATAAGAAAAATTAGATGAAATATATTATGCGAAATAAATATTAAGCTTTCAATTGCGAAATTTTTAATATTCATTTCTTTCATTTTGAGTGCAAAAAGCTCGTAAAATTTAATTTTCGTCTAGGCTCATGCGTTAAAAATCATGAGCCTAGATAATGAAATCAGATTTTATTTATTTAAAATATTTTTCATCCAATTTTCTACATCTTCTATTTTACGAGGAATATTTTCACTCATGCGAACAGCTTTACCTTCAGATTCCATGCAAATATTATCTTCGATGCGCACAGCATTGCCTCTAAATTCTTCAGGAACGCTTAAATCATCAGCGCGGAAATAGAGTCCAGGCTCAATTGTAAAGCACATTCCTGGCTCTAATTTTGCATCCAAATACATTTCGCGTCTTGCAAGTGCACAGTCATGCACATCTAATCCTAAATGATGGCTTGTGCCGTGAACCATCCAGCGACAGTGGAATTGTCCTTCTGGTTTCAATGATTGTTCTGCAGTAACTGGCAATATTCCCCAGTCTTCTAATCTATGCGCAAGAACTTCTAGAGCTGCAGCATGCATATCTTTGAATAATGCACCTTTTGTATTAGCAACTTCAAATGCTCTATCAGCAGCATCCAAAACTGCTTGATATATTTTCTTTTGTATATCTGAAAATTTACCATTTACAGGAAGAGTTCTTGTGATATCAGCAGTATAAAGCGAATTCATCTCAATACCTGCATCAACTAAAATCATTTCGCCTTCACGAACTTTTCCATTATTACATATCCAGTGCAAAGTATTAGCGTTATTTCCAGATGCAGCTATAGTTTCATAACCTAGTCCGTTTCCTTCTTCGCGAGAAACAGCGGCAAAAGCACCTTCAACTACACGTTCGCCTCTAGTGTGTTCGATAGCGCGAGGCAAAGAACGAATAATTTGCTCAAAACCTTTTTTAGTTTTGTTGATTGCTTGTTGTATTTGATCGATTTCCCAACTATCTTTGCAAAGACGTAATGTTGAAAGTTGTTCACATAATTTAGCGTCTTGTTGCTCATATTGTTTTGATTGAGCTATAGCAGTTGAGCCTTCTCCTACAAGGTTTTCGCGACGAATCTCATTTACTATCTCAGTTATATTAGGATCGCTGTCTGAAACTACTGCTAGCTGGCAGAAAGCGGAATCTTTTCTAATATTTGCTATGAAATTGTCAATGTGCTCACACTTAATTCCTGTTTGAGCTTGTATTTCAGCAATACTTGGCCTTACGCCTACCCAAAGTTCACCATAACGTGAATCTGCATAAAATTCTTCAGATTTGCGACTAGCTCTAGGCCTGAAATAAAGAACAGCTTCATGGTTCGTGTGTGAACTTGTTATTTTTGCATCTGTAATTTCGTCGTCATCTTCAACGTCAGCATTATCAGTTTTAGGATGTAGTACTAGTACAGCATCAGGTTCCTGATCTGTGCCTAGACCAGTTAAATGCGCAAAAGAAGAATGAGGGCGGAAGCGATAATCGCAATCATTATTGCGTACTTTTAATGGGCCAGCAGGGATAATTAAACAGTCGCCTTTGAAAAGTTTACTGAGTTCTTCACGTCTTTTTGCTGCCCAATCAGCACTATCAGCTCTTTTAGGTAAATCACTTGGACGAGGTCCCCAATTGCTACCTATGAATTTTTTGAAATTTTCTGATCTAGGTCTTTGTGACCTATTAGATCCACGCTCCGACAAAGGTTGCGTATCTGTATTTTTTTCTGTATTAATATTTTTTGTATTATTCATTTTATTATCATACATTTTAAGCATTTTTTTTACTATATTTTACAGTATTTTATTTAAATAAATATCTGTTTTAAATATATTTTTGTATTATCCTTATGTTATATTATTTTGATAAGCTATCCTGTGTATTTTCTATGATTTTTATGATTGTGAGGTGTTATGCGCATTGATACTCACGTTCATTCTAACCATTCAGATGGGCGCAGTAGTGTCAGACAAATATTTTCTCTAGCTAAAAGAGTAAATTTAGATGTTATTGCTTTGACTGATCATGACACTAATTCTGGTTGGCAACAAGCGCAATATTATTCAAAAATAAATTCCATAGGTTTCATACCAGGAAGCGAAATTTCTACTAGTTATCAGGGAAAAATTTTTCATTTACTAGCATATTTGTATGATGAAAACGATAGTGTATTACAAAATTTATATTCAAAATCTAAAAAATTAAGATTTTTGCGTTTCATGCAAATGTTTGAAAAAGTAGAAAAAGATTTTGATATACGTATAAAAGACTTATTTCCACAAGATTATTTTGGAGACAAAACTTTAAAAGAATTAAAAGATTTGCAATTACCTTTAGGTAGACCTCATCTAGCTGATGCAATAATAAAAAGAGGATATTGTAAAAACCGGGATGAATGTTTCAGCACTATTTTGCACCCTTGTGAAAAATATTATGTGCCGTACATACCTACTGATATAAATGAAGTAGTAAAAATTGTTGTAAATGCAGGAGGAGGACCTGTATTAGCTCATGCTTTTTCGCAAAAACGCGGAAAAACAATAGACGAAAAAACACTATTATCTTTGAAAAAACTCGGTTTGCTCGGCGTGGAAATAAATCATAGGGAACATAACGTGACCGATAGACAAAAAGCTTATGATTTATCTAAAAAACTAGGATTGCTACAATTTGGCGCAAGCGACTATCATGGCAGCGGTAAACCGAATCATTTAGGTGAAAATTTAACTGCATACGAGACAATATTAGAGCTGGAAAAACATACTTTTAGAAAGGTGGAATGGAATGGGCATAAATCAAATAGTTAACCTAACATTATTTGGTACGACTTTTGCAACACTTTTTGTCATCATGGATCCACCAGGTGCTATTCCAATTTTTTTAGCTTTAACGGGGAACTATACACACGAATCGAGAAGAAAAGCTGCTTTTCAAGCGACATGCGCGTCATTTTCTATAATGATTCTATTCATGTTATTGGGAAGATATATTCTAAAATTTTTACACATTTCTTTACCATCTTTGCAATTTTCAGGTGGCTTCGTGCTGTTTTTAATGTCCATGGCTTTGTTGTCTGGAAAAGAAAGTGAATTTGGCACACCAAGTACTGGTAAAGCGAATATTGCTTTAGTTCCTATGGGAACACCAATGCTTGCTGGACCTGGAGCTATTGTAGCTTTAATGGTTGCAGTTGAATCATCAAATCATGACATTATAGATTGGGTAGCGATAATTTTAGCAGTTGTAACTATGCATATAGTTTTGTGGGTTACATTGCGTTTCGCAGTTTTTATAAGCCAATTTTTAGGCGATGCAGGTACAATGCTTTTGACAAGAATATCAGGATTGTTGCTTGCTGCAATAGCTACTGAGTTAATTGCTACAGCAATATTTACATATATTCAAACTCGTTATGGTATATAGTGAGCAGTCAAATAAATAGTTGAAAAATTAAAATGTAAACACTTTCCGCTTAGAAAAAAGTAGCAGAAAGTGTTTATAAGTTTTTATTGTGCGAATTAGTTGGCAAATCCCACTGTTTTAGTGCGACGTTTGCCTATATGTACATATGAAATTCTATTGCGAGCGATTAAGAAACGCTCACCTTTTGTATCATCTAAAACTAATATATTTTCAGCAGTAGTATTTTGGAATAAATCAGTTAATTCTTCTAAAGTTTTATCTGTATCAATAATTATTTCACGCTCAGTTTTAGCTATACCAATGGTTACTTCCATTTTTCTCCAATTCAAATAAATGTAATTTGATTTTTAAGTATATAAATATGATATATGATAAATATTAAAACTATTAGGATTTAATCTATTATTGAAAAAACAATTAATATGTTAGGGGGGCAAAATGTCATCGAATGCTACTAGTGTTGTAAAAATAATTTTAGATCAAGCGTTAAATAATGAGAGTATGGCAATAATAGGGCAGAGCGTGACTGGTAAAACAACTCTAGCATGTCAAATTTTGTTGAAAAAAATAGAAGAAAATCCTCAAACTACTGCGATCATTTTGACTCCTAGAAATAGTCAAAATAAGATTATTACAAATCTGTTAGCGAAGAATCTGAAAGTTTCACTTAAAGGCACGCATGTAAGAACACCATCTTCATTTGCGCTACATATAAGTGAAATTTGGCATAAGAAAAGAAAAGACCCTATTCCTGTGCCTCAAGTTGCTTCTATATCTAAACAAAGTCTGCTAGTTAGAAAAATAGTAGATGATAATATAGAAGAATTTTCTAAATTTTTACACACAGATTTTATTGCTACAGACGATTTTATTAAAAAAGTAATTGACGTAATTGAGCTTTGTGAAGAATATAATGTTGATAAGAGCATGTTATATTCTTTAGCTGAAGAATATCAGATAAAAAATTGGAATATTATAGCTAGAATTTTAGAAGAAATGCAAAAGAGCATAGATTTTTCTAGTCACACAAGAACTCAAGGTCAACTGATATCTGCTAGTGCGATCCAATATTATGCTATACATTTATTGCAAACATGGGAAACTGAAAAATACACTCAGCAAGTAAAAGCATCAATTCCAATACCTGAATGCATTATTGTTGATGATTTTCAAGATTTTTCACAATCTACAATAAATCTAATAAAAACATGTTACGAAAAAGGCTCACAAATAATTTGTTTTTCTTCGCCATCTCAAACAGTGAAAGAAAACAAGTGGGCAATTCCTAATGAAATTTTTAATTTCCAAAAAGATTTAAATTTAAGTTTACACATATTAAAGGAACAATATTTTTCAAATGAAAAAATATATGATGTTCAAAAAAATATTGCCAAATATATTCCTTCAAAAACAATATATGATTATAAAAATACTGTTTTAAAAAAAGATGAAAAAGTAAAATTAGAAGAAAAAAATAGTGTTGATATAAAAATTTTTAAAAATATTTATGATGAGCATAAATACTTGTCAAAAATTATTCGTGAAAAAAATCTGCTTCAAAATATTCCTCTGAAAGAAATAGCTTTAATAGTTCCAAACGAGTCAGAAGCTTACATATCAAAACAGTTACTTACAAGTAATAATGTAAAATGTAATACTTATGCTAATACTCGTACACTAAATAAATGTGTTGTTGTAAAAACTATGCTCAAAATGATTTTACAATTATGTGATATTGCGCAATTCCTCAATCAAATAGCGCAGAAAAGCGATGAAGAAAAGCAAAATAAACATATATGTTATGACATCTATTTATCTACTACTAATAATAAAAAAAATATAAATCCGAAACTTTTTGAATGTTTAAAGAATAAAACTGATTTTCTATCTTTTGTGAATAATATACGTGTATTAGCAACAAATCCATTAATAGGTTTAGATTCTTTTTCTATTAAACGTATAGAAACGCTTATGATTTTTGATGAAAAACAAAATAGTGAAAAAAATGAAATATTTGCTGAAGAAAAATATTTATTTGCAAATTTGATTTTTAGCAATAATATAGAAAATTTCTTTGAAAAATATTCAGCATACTTTGATAATAAAATTTGTGAAAAAGTCTTGTTGCTCCAAAATGTTATTCTAAAAACTTTGCGTGAAATAATGAGAAGTGTTCATAACGTTGAAAAAATAATTTGGACTTTTTGGGAAAATAGTGATAAATCTAAAAAATGGCAAGATATTGTTATAAAAAAAGAAAATAATTATTTACAAATAAATGATTATTTAGACAATATCATAATTTTACTGGATGAAGCATCTTGGTGTATAAAAAGGAACACTAGAGTAACTATTCAAGATTTTTGTATTGAACAATTGGAACAAAATTTTCAAACTGAAACAGTAGCTAAAATATCAAATCAAGAAAATGTGGTAAATATTTTAACTCCGCCACAAAGTGTTGGAAGATTTTTTGATCATGTAATAATTAGAGGATTAGAAAGAACAAATTGGCCAGCACTGAAAAGATATCAACAAATATTTGAAATAGACCTTTTAAATAGAATTTTTAAGCAAGAAATAACATTTGATGATCCTGCTTGGCAAAATATTGTTTTACGTATGGAATATTTCAATAAACAATCTTGGATAACACAAATGCGTTTATTTTATCAGTCAGCAACTAGAGCGCGATCTAGCTTACTATTTGTAGCAAATGAAGAAGAAAATGCTCCATCAGTGTACATTGAAATAGTAAATGATATTTTAAAAAAATCTATTTATAAAGATAATGCTAAAACAGAATATAAACATGAACATGTTAATAAAATGTTAGATCTGAAATCTCATATTATATATTTCAGAAAAATTCTAAATGAGCGTTTAGAAAATGATTTTATAGAAGAAAAAAGTGTGAAAAATAGTAATCTTGTTTCAAAAAAATATGAAATAGCCGCTAAAGTTGTAAACATATTGCGCAATCATCGTGTAATCGGAGCTGATTATGAGCATTGGTATAAACAAATCCCTATATCATCTTTTGTGCCAATTTCTATGTCTGATGAACAAATAATTTTAAGCCCATCAGGTGTGGAATATTTACAAAAATGTCCTTTAAACTGGGTTTTGGAAAATAAATGTGGTGGTAGAGAGAAAATATCCGCAGAGCAAACTTATGGAAATATAATACATGAAATAGCTGAAAAATATCCGCATATAATGGATGAAAACGGTGAAGATATAACTTATAGAATACGAGCTGAATTGAATGAAAAAATAGCTGAGTTAAAATTAGGTGATAGTTTGCCTGATAAAATAGCGAGAAAGAATTTGATACAACTTTGTGAAAATTATATTGATTATATTAGTTGTCATTTTGAAAAAGTTGAGGTTGAAAAAAAGCTTAGAGGAGAAATCACTAATATTTCCCAAACGCAAAAATTTCTTGTTTCAGGTAGGATAGACAGGGTTGAGTATCCTGAAAATGAGAAAGTATATATTGTTGATTTGAAGACAGGTGGACACAAATATAGTAAGAGTGAAGTTGAAAAAAATTTGCAATTGGCAATATATCAGCTTTTATTTAATTCTAATAATTATAAAGATAATGACAGTGTTTTGGGCGCAAAAATAGTTTCGTTAAAACAGAATTCAATATTTTTACAGAATAGATTAGGAATAAATAATGCAGATAAATTATGTGACCAAATATTAGAAAAATATGAACAAGATGAGAAAAATGAATTTAAGCATTGGATTCCTAAAAATGAGATTCATAATGTTGATGAGATTATGCTAGCTAATAAAGATTTGAATAAGAATCTGGTGGAAAAATATGTAAAAGTACTTTCTAAAGAAATAAGTAGCGATGCTTATAATGAAATTATTCAAAAAAGTTATGATATGAAAAAGAAAAATGTGAAAAAAATTATAAAAACTTTATTTGAAAATATTGAAAATATTCCTAAAGTAGTACCTAAAATAAATAATCATGAAGAAATTGAAACAGCTTTGGATTATTGTTTTAAAACACACAAGTCGCCGATTATTATTCAAAAATTGGATGAAAAAAAATGTCCTATTTGTGAAATACTTTTTGAAAACGATTCAGACACTAACCAGTCAGATGGGTAAAATATATGACTGATAATAATAAAAAATATACATCTTTACAAATAGCTCGGATGTTGGGTTCTAAATATGCGCCGACATCTGAACAAGTAAAAATAATTGAAGCACCACTAGATGGAGCATTGCTAGTTATTGCTGGTGCAGGTGCTGGTAAAACTGAAGTTATGTCATCGAAAATACTTTATATGACTTTGAACAATTTAGTGTTACCGAATGAGATTTTAGCTTTAACTTTTGCTAATAAAGCTAAGCAAGAATTGGAAGACAGAATAAGAGCTAGATTGTCTAAAGTTCGTAGAGCAACTAGTGATGAAATAAATTATTTTGATGAAGAATTTTTATTTCCTCATGTTGCTACATATAATTCTTTTGCAAGTAGCATTGTGAGAAATTATGGTTATAAGATTGGCTTGTCACCGTTGGCTAGACTTATAAATGATGCTGAAATAATGCAAATATTGAACACTATTGTAAATGGTTGGCAAAATGATTTTGAATCAGATATGCCTATTAGTCAAATTCCTCAAAATGTTTATTATATATATCAAAAAATAAGTGAACATGATTTAGAAATAGAAGATGTAGAGAAATATTTTAACGATTTAGCTATTAGTATAAATAATAATTCTAGTTCTAAAGGGAAACCTAAAATTACTGCAGAAATAAAAAATATTGTAGATAAAATACAAAATAGAAAATACATTCTGCCTTTTGTGCAAGCATATATGCAATATAAAAAGAATTATAATTTGTTGGATTTTGCTGATCAGATAAGGTATGCGTGTAAAATAGTAAGCGATTTTCCTGAAGTTGTTGAGCAACTGCGTAATAAATATAAAGTAGTATTATTAGATGAATATCAGGACACTTCTGTTTCGCAAATACAACTATTGTCGACAATTTTTAAAGATCATAATGTTGTTGCAGTTGGTGATCCTAAACAGGCAATATATGGTTGGCGTGGAGCGAGTTTAGGTGCTGTTGAAGATTTTGCTAAAAAGTTTGCTGATAAAAATTCCGTTCGTTTTATGTCTTTATCTATTTCTTGGAGGAATAGTTCGCGTATTTTAGATTATGCTAATGTAATTAGTCAGCCTTTACAATACGAATTTCATGATGATTTTAAAATGCCTATTTTGCGTTCAAAACCTAATGCGCCTGTAGGGCAAATACATGTTATAAATGGAATAGATCCGCAAGATTCTTTTGAAAATATAGCAAAATATGTGAAAGAGTATAAACGTAGCGAACAGACTCTAGCTATTATTTGCAGGCGTAAAAGTAGTTTTTTGGCAATTCAAAAAGAGCTCACAAAGCAGGGAATAAAATCGCAAAAAATAGGATTAGATGGCTTGCTTATGCAAAAAGTTATACGTGATTTGCTAGCTTTTTTGAAAATAAGTATTGACAGCCAAAATACGAAATATTTAATTCGCATATTTGATAATTTGAATATAGGCGTAAATGATATGCATGTGTTTTATCAGTGGTCGCAGTATTTATCTGAAAAACTCACTGGTAGCAGAGGAAATTTATCGATAATTGATTGTTTAGAAATGCTTCCTGAAGTAGGTTGGCACGAAAAAAATGATTCTTCAGAGCATGGTATTAGCGATCTGGCGATTGAAAGAATGATTTATGTTCGTGATTGTTTAAGAAATATTAGAAATAATTTTAATAACAGCATTGAATGGCAATTGAAAAATGTGATAAATATTTGTGGTCTTGAAATGCAAGTACAAGTTACAGATGATGAAGAACAGTATCAAGCTTTGAATACTATAGTTGAATTAGCTAGGGATTTTGAAAATAATAGAGAATTTTCTGAATTTGAATCAATGTTGAATGATGAAAATATGAAGTTAAAAGCTTTTTTAGATTGGCTTGATATGGTTGATCAAGTTAATGAAAAAATAGATATTTTTACTCCTAAAGCTGATAGTGATACTGTGCAGATTATGACTATACATGCTGCTAAAGGTTTGGAATGGGATATAGTTGTAGTTCCAGAAATGGTTGAATGCGTATTTCCAAGTTTTAATAATTCTAAACTTTTTCAAAAATTTGGTTCAGAAAAAATTGATCCTCGGCAAACAAAGTATTCTGTTTCAGGATGGCTTACTGATATGTCAGATTTGCCATATGCGCTCAGAAAAGATAAGGACTATTTGCCAGATTTTGATCTCTTACAATATTGTCAAGAGGAAACATCGAGTAATTATATTAAGGAATATAAGAAGCAAATAGGTGATTATTATTTATTAGAGGAAGCTCGTCTTGCTTATGTTGCTTTTACGAGAGCTAAGCAAACATTGGTTTTATCAAGTTTTTATTACAACACGAATAGTCAAAATCGTAGAGTGCAATCACGCTATATTTTTACTGCATTAAATGAATGTAAAACTATTACAGAACCTTTAGAAAAATATTTCATTCCTTATGAACAAATTCAAGAAAATACTATTTCGAGAAACACTTTGTCATATTGGCCACGCTTAGATTATGAAAAATTTTTACGCGACACTTTGAACAATACAGTTTTGAAAGAAAATAATAAAGATTTAAATGAGAATGGTTTATTTTCAAATAATTTTGTAAATGCGAATACTGATATTGTAAATGAAATTGATGTATTAGCAAATGTTGACTGGAGAAGATATGAATTTCCTAATAATTATAGTTTTTTGAAAAAGTATGCTGACTATAGTTTAAAAGATTTGGAAAAAGAAGTTGAAGATGAGTTTGGTAAAAATAGTATTGATGCAAGCAAAATTTCTATAGGAGATGTGTCACGTGAAACATCTGATTTTGAAAAAGATAGAAATACTTTTGTAAAAGAAAGTTTCGATGATTACTCGAATATTTTTAATGATAAAAGAAAAGCTATAAGTTTAATAGATGAAATAAAAATATTGTTTGAAGAGAAAAATAGATCTTTAGATAATGAAGAATATAAATTACCTAATAAAATAGCTACTACAAGCGTTATTTCTAGATTTGCAAATAGAGAAGATTATATTAAAAACATTAAAAGACCTGTTCCTAAAAAACCGTCAGATAGAGCTAGGCTTGGTGTGCTATTTCACGAGTGGGTACAACTCCATGAATGGGATAATGATATTTTGTTCACTCTTGAGCAAGTTGGCGAAGGGCCAGAGATAACAGATTTTGAAAAGAAATTATTGTCCAAATGGAAAAACAATTTCTTAAATTTGGAATTAGTTAAAAAATGTGAATTTCTAGAGCAAGAAGATCAGTATGAACTTCCAATAGAATATGAAGAAAAAATAGATCTTGAAATGAGAAATTTTGATAAGCTTTCAGGCAAAGATTGTTTTGAAGAAAATGCTGAAAAATCTTTAGAAAAATTTTCATCACAAAAATGTGTTATGAAAAAAGAAATGTTAATTTGTCGTATAGATGCGGTTTTAAAAGATGAAGAAGGAAATTATATTGTAGTTGATTGGAAAACTGGTAGAGTTCCTGTAGGTGCAGAAAGAGAACTTTTGGGGATTCAGCTGGGCATATATCGCATAGTTTGGGCTATGAATAATAATATTGAATTATCTAAAGTAAAAGCGTGTTTTGTTTATGTTGACAGTAATATAATTTTATATTTGGAAGATGTCTTTGATGGTGATTTCAATTATGAATATTTACAAAAAATATTATCAGCCGGAAAAATTATATAAAATGTTATGCAACACGGAATATAATAATTTTGAATTGCATAAATGAGTATGTATTGAGTAAAGTATTTTATAATTTCGAGAATATTAAAATATTTTTTATGCAATTCATATTGTCATATATTTGCTTGTAATTTTTGGTTTTAAATATTTATTTTGGATTTTCATCAGATATATTGTTGTTTGGCATATTTTCTTCTCTATTTTCGCTTTCTTTTTCATTATCCATATCATTATTTTCGACAGTTTCAGAACTTTTTTGCGTATCTATATTGATTACTGCTGTTGGCTCTTCATCACTATTGGAAATGTTTGAAGAGTCTTTTTGCAATTTTTGATTAGATTCTATTTCATTTTCGTCGCCAGTGAGTGCTTGTGACAATTTGAGATCTTGTTTATTTTCAGTTTCTTTTGAATCTTTTTTATAAAGTGAATCATAGAAATTTATAGTATTTGTTTCGCTTTCAGCATTTGATTGTTTCAATGAAACGATTTTTTCATCTATTTTAGAATTATCTAGTTGTAATTGTTGTAATCTTTCTTGGTTTTTACGTTCTATTTCAGCGCGTAAATGACGAGCTTGTTCTTCTGCTTGCATAAGTTTTTCATGTTTTTGTTTTTCAATTTCCATTTCTTGATCTATTGATGACATCAAATCATGTAGCATTTGTTCAGCGTCATTTACTATGTCGATGTTATTAGTATGTGTACCATGTAATAACCATTTTAATAACATCAATTCACTGTGTAATTTTGCTCTTTTTATAAATGTTTCAATATCAGGTTGTGGATTTAATTTATTATATATTTTAAATATTCTATCTAAAACGTCATTTCCACAAACACCGAATGCCCATGCGAAATCTTGTGCAGGATCTCCTATATGAAGATTATTGAAGTCTACTATGCCAGTTATTTTATAATTGTTTGCGTAAAATGCATCAGCTGAGAGATTGGCATGTATTACACAAGGTTTCATTCGCCAAAGTGAAACATCTTCTATTTGGTTTTCCCATCTAGAGAAAAGCTGTTGAGGAAGTTTTCTAGTTTGCATTCCTTCGTCTAAATCCGCGAGTAGCCTTTTTTGTATTTCAGGTACGTCATAGCAAGGCAATGAATTATTTAAAGCAATATTTTTGTCCAAAATGTGTATTGAATTTAGAGCTTTCGCTATAGAAGAAGCGTATTTGCTCGAAAAAAAGAGTTCTTTTTCATTTAGTGGTTTGCCTGAAATGTTTTTAAAAATATAAGCATTTCCTAGGTTATTTATTTTATATGCAGCTATAGGTACTAGTGTTTCTAAAGGAAAATTGTTATTTTCTCTTATTTTTTTTAAATCTAATAGTATGCTACAGTGACGGTCTAAAATTACTGCGGCGTTTTTAGTTTTGGGAGCTGTTATAACGTAATTATTGTTTTTGTCGTCAACTATTCCAGTTGTTAAAAATTCATCTGATTGAGTTTGAGGCATGCTAGTTTTAGTTATTTTTAAAGTAGGCAAAGCTGCTGATGCCAAAGCAGCTAAAGAAACATATTTATTGGATTTATACACATATAAAATAGTATGTGCTTTATATGTTAAGTATCAAATTTAAAAGCATTATTTTTAATTATTATTTGAAAAAAATAAATTTATTTCTTCTAGTATATTGTATAAAGCATGTAATATTTTCAAACTGGTATAAAACTGATGTGTAAAATTGAAAACTGTATAATAAAATTATTAAAATGGCATTGAGAAATTGTAGATTATAAGAAAGTGGCTAAGTTAAATTGTCTTTAGAATATGGTAGTGAAATACAAAAATTACAATCTGTATTGGATTCAATAAAAGCTGTAAATGATCCGACAAAATTGAAAGAAAAGATAGATGATTTAACTTCGCAAGCAAGTTTACCTGACTTATGGGATGACGCTCAGAATGCGCAAGAAATTACTTCTAAGCTTGCTCACGCGCAATCTGAATTGGCAAAATTGGAAAAATTGCAAAATAAAATTACTGATTTGAAAACATTGTCACAAATGGTTGAAGAAGAAAATGATCCTGAATTGAAAAAGGAACTTTGCTCAGAATATAGCGATTTGGAAAAAGAATTGTCAGATTTAGAAATAACTACATTGTTATCTGGTGAATATGATGAAAGGCAAGCAGTTGTTACTATAAGATCCGGCGCTGGAGGAGTTGATGCGGCTGATTTTACACAAATGCTTTTGAGAATGTATATAAGATGGGCTGAAAGAAATAAGTATCCAATAAAGATTTTGGATACATCTTATGCTGAAGAAGGCGGGTTGAAATCTGCAACTTTTGAAGTAAAAGCTCCTTTTGCTTATGGCACATTATCTACTGAAGCAGGTACGCATAGGCTGGTCCGTATTTCGCCTTTTGATAATCAAGGTCGCAGGCATACGTCTTTTGCTGCTGTTGAAGTTATTCCTTTGATAGAACAAACTGATCATATAGACATTCCAGAAAATGAACTTAAAATTGATGTTTTCAGATCTTCAGGACCTGGTGGTCAATCGGTTAATACTACAGATTCAGCTGTGCGTATGACGCATATACCAACAGGTATTGTAGTATCTATGCAAAATGAAAAATCGCAAATACAAAATCGTGCTGCTGCATTGCGTGTGTTGCAGTCGCGTTTGTTGCATTTGCGTCGCGAACAAGAAGCTGCAGAGAAAAAGGCTTTGGCTGGTGATGTTAAAGCTAGTTGGGGAGATCAGATGCGTTCTTATGTCTTGCATCCTTATCAAATGGTGAAAGATTTGCGTACAGATTGCGAATCAGGCAATACTACAGCTATTTTTGATGGGGAAATTGACGATTTTATAAATGCGGGTATAAGATGGCGAAAACAAAAAGAATTGGAAGAAAATGCGTCTAAAAATGGTTAAGGTTTTTGCGTGTAAGATTTGTTAAATGTATTATAAGCTGTGTTGGTATTTTGAAAGATGAGAGAAATGATAAAACTAGAACATATAACAAAGATATATAAGAAAGGTGCTAGACCGGCTTTAGATGATGTATCTTTGGAAATCGAGGAAAATGATTTTGTCTTTTTGGTTGGTGCCTCGGGTTCTGGTAAGTCTACATTTTTGAGTTTAATATTGAGTGAAGAAAGACCTACTTCTGGCAGAATATTTGTGTTGGAACAGGATTTGACTAGGATTACAAGACGTAGGGTTCCATATTTTAGACGTCAAGTTGGCACGGTTTTCCAAGATTTTAGACTTTTGAGTAATAAGAGTGTGTTTGATAATGTGGCTATTGCTCAGCAAGTTATTGGTGTGCCGAAAGAAAAGATTTATAAAAATGTTATTGAAGTTTTGGATTTAGTGGGTCTTTTAGGTAAAGAAAATCGTTTACCTCATGAACTTTCTGGTGGTGAACAGCAACGTGTAGCTATAGCTAGAGCAATGGTTAATAAGCCTAGGTTGCTTTTAGCAGATGAGCCTACAGGTAATTTAGATCCTAGTACGTCTATTAGTATTATGAGCTTGTTGGATAGAATTAATCGTAAAGGTACTACTGTTGTAATGGCTACGCATGATGATGAAATTGTTGATCAGATGAGAAGACGTGTTGTGGAATTGGATGAGGGTAGGATTATCCGCGATCAATCTCGTGGCGTGTATGGGGTAAGCAGGTAAAAGTATGCGTATAAAATTTGTGCTTTCGCAAGTTTGGCAAGGTCTTAAAACTAATGTTACGATGACTATTGCTGTGGCTTTGGTTACGTTTATTTCATTGCTGTTTGTCGGGTCAGCCGCTTTGTTGCAGATACAAATTGATAATATTCGTGACGAGTGGTATGACAAAGTCGAGATTACTGTTTCTATGTGCGTTGAGGGTGATCCGTCTACGAATTGTAATGGTAAAGAAGCGACTAAAGAACAAATCGATAATACAGAGCGTGCGATTAAATCTGATGCTTTGAAATCGTATGTTCAGAAAGTGTATTTTGAGAGTAAGAAGCAGGCGTATCGTAATTTCAAGAAAACTTTGGGTAGTACTGCTTTAGGGCAGGGCACGACTGCTGATATGTTGCCAGTGTCTTTCAGAATTAAGCTTGTGAATCCTGAACAATATGATGTTATACAAAAGAAGTTGGCAAATCAGCCAGGTGTTCAATCTGTTATAGATCAGAAAAAGATTCTACAACCGTTGTTTACAATGTTAAATGCTGGTACTGTCATGAGTTTAGGCATTGCTGCTGTTATGGTTGTTGTAGCAATTTTGTTGATTACTACAACGATTAAGTTGTCAGCTATGTCGAGGCGCAAAGAAACGTCTATTATGCGTTTTGTGGGAGCTTCTAATTTGTTTATTCAGCTTCCTTTCATGCTTGAAGGAGCTATATCCGCTTTGATTGGCGCTGTTTTAGCTGTTTCGACTTTATTCGCAAGTGTTCATTTCTTGATTGATGGATGGTTCAGATATTCATTCCCTCTAGTAAATTTTGTTGGCATGTGGGATGTTTTGCTTGTGTCTCCATTCTTAATTTTAGCTGCTATTATTTTGGCAGGAGTTGCTTCTATAGTATCTTTGGGAAGATATACCAAAGTGTAGATTTGTTTGCTTGAGATAGCGTGCACGTGCTATATGTAGGAATGTATTTGTAGAGGCTCTGTGTAAGTATTTGTTTACTTGTTGCTTTTATTCCACTATTTTAGTACCATATTTTGTTACGGGTTTATCTTTAGGAGTAGGGTTATGGCTAAAATGTCTGCAGTCAGGAAAATGACTGAGGCAGAGAAAGCTAAGCAGATGGCTGATGCTAAAAAAGTCGTTGCTAGAAATAAAAAAGCTTTTCATGATTACTATATTGAAGATAAATTGGAAGCTGGGCTTTCGCTTAGAGGGACTGAAGTAAAAGCTTTGCGCGCAGGTCGTGCTAGTTTGTCGCAATCTTGGGTTGAAATTGATAGTGATGGTGAAGTTTGGGCTCAAGGAGTTAATATTCCTGAATATTCTTATGGCACTTGGACTAATCACGCTCCTAAGCGTAAAAGAAAACTGTTATTGCATAAGAAAGAGATTGTTAAATTTTCTTTGAAAGTGCAAGCAAAAGGTTATACAATAGTGCCTTTGGAGCTTTATTTCATTCATGGAAGAGCGAAGCTTGAAATAGCTTTGGCTCGTGGTAAACAAGAATGGGATAAAAGACAAGCTTTGCGTGAGAAACAAGATAATCGTGAAGCTCAGCGAGCTATGAAAGAATTTTCTAAATACAAGTCATTTTAAGTATTGATTTGTGAATGTGGATATTCTGTTATTGTGAATTAAATAGGGGATGATCGGTTTCGACGGTGAATGTTGATTCAGGGGAAGCGGGTCGAGGATGAGATTCATCTCGTGATGCTATCTCGAAAATATAGGTGCCAAA
This sequence comes from uncultured Actinomyces sp., assembly GCA_946998115.1. Lineage (GTDB taxonomy): Bacteria > Actinomycetota > Actinomycetes > Actinomycetales > Actinomycetaceae > ZJ293. The sequence goes on from CAMPYB010000015.1 coordinate 25,093, forward strand.
AATACACGCACCGATTTCGCACTTGCAGCATAATTTAGCAAGTTTATAAGCGAATCCGTCATACTGTGACTGCTTCCATCGCAGGTTTATGGCGTCGAATTTGGGAGCCACTGGAATTGCGGTTTGTTTTCGGTCGTAATTTAACTTTTAGAGAACTGGGCTTGAAGCATCTTGCCTAGGTGTATGTGAAAGCCGAGAAATTTTATTCTAGGATGCACCCGGAGAAGTCCTGAGGGGTGTTCATCGGACCGGGGTTCGATTCCCCGCATCTCCACTATTTAGGCAGGTGTATTTTTATTAAAGTGCATCTGCCTTTTTTTGATTAAAAATTTTATTTTAGAACTTTAATGTTTTGTGTATAAATTGCTCGAAATGATTTAAGTGAATATTTTTATTTATGTGTTTGCTAGATTTTTATAATTGAAAAATTGTGTACAATATCTTTGATTGTATATTTACTAAAGTTTTGCTAGTTGTATGTATTTATTGTTTTAGTACCATTTGTAAGAAAAAATTGCTTGAGTACAATGTTTTATATAAATTAAATGTAAAAAAAACTTAAAACATGTTATACTTGTATGCGTATCCTCTCTTGCAAGAAAAGTAAAGGAGCTTTTTCTTTGAACGCTTTAGTATTACAATCAGATTTTGGTTATTCTGATGGTGCTGTCTCTGCAATGCAAGGTGTTGCTTTTGGTGTGGACAAGAATTTGCCTATTTTTAATTTAACTCACGATATTCCTCCCTATGATGTGTGGGAGGCTTCTTATCGTTTGACACAAACTTTAGGATATTGGCCTGAAGGTACCGTATTTGTATCGGTAGTTGATCCTGGTGTTGGATCTGACAGAGCTAGCGTTGTTGCTAAAACTGTAAAAGGTCAATTTGTTGTCACTCCAGATAATGGCACTTTGACGCATTTGCATAAAACTATAGGACTTGAAAGTGTGCGTATAATAGATGAGACTAAGAATCGTTTACCTGGTTCTGGTCATTCATACACTTTTCATGGACGCGATATTTATGCTTTCACAGGTGCTCGTTTAGCTGCGGGCGTAATAGACTATGAAGGCGTAGGACCTTTGGTTGAGCCGTTTAAGATAGTGGAATTAGATACAGTTGAGCCTGTTGTTGGAAAAGGCAAAGTGTCTGGTACAATCGACGCTTTGGATGTTCGTTATGGTTCTCTTTGGACTAACATTCCTCGTGTGACTACTGAGCAAGCAGGTATAGAATATGGCGATATAGTTCAAATTTCAATATGTCATAATACTAACCCTGTTCACACATCAAATTTGCGTTATGTACATTCATTCTCAGAAGTTCATGTTGGTGAATCGTTGATGTATGTGAACAGTTTGGATAATTTAGCTATCGCTATTAATCGTGGATCATTTTCTAGAGCTTTCCAAGTTGAGCATGGTCCTCATTGGTCTATTACTGTTGCGAAACAATAAAAATTTCCATTTATCCCCAAACTAAAGAAAGAGGAAAAATGTCAGGTATTTTATTGAAAAAGTCACCTATAGTTACAATTGTTGGAACTGGTATAGGTGCGGCTCTATTTTTTGTTGTGGGTCGCTTTATAGCTATTCCTTCAATTATTCCTAATACTAATATTAGTATTCAGTACGCAGTTTTAGCTCTTTTTGCGTTACTGTACGGGCCTATTGCAGGTATGCTCGTTGGATTAGTTGGGCATTATTTGATTGATGTGTCATCATTTGGAGCATGGTGGTCATGGATTTTGTCATCAGCTCTATTAGGTCTTATTCTAGGTTTGTTAATGTATAAAATAAAGGTTGACAAAGCTAGTTTCAGAGGAAAATCCATTGTTTGGTTCATATCTTCAATTGTTATAGCTAATGCTATTACGTGGATATTTATTGCACCGACTTTGGATATAGCTATCTATGCTGAGCCAGCTGATAAAGTATTTTTCCAAGGCTTGATGGCATTTGTCAGCAATTCTATTACTGCTGCTGTTGTCGGCACAATTATTGCTGTAGCTTATGCTAATACTGTTACACCTAAGGGATCACTATCTGAATATACTGATGAACAGTAAAAATAAACCGATTATTGAATTCAAGAATTTATCATTTCAATATGATGCGCAGTCGAAACCGACTTTAAAAAATATTAATCTATCCATCTATCAGGGCGAAAAAGTCCTGATAGTTGGACAGTCAGGGTCGGGCAAGTCGACTTTAGCTCACATTATCAATGGGCTTATTCCTAATTATTACAGTGGTGAAGTAAAAGGATCTGTTACTGTTTGTGGTTTGAATCCTGTTGCCACACCTTTAAATGTCACTGCTAAAAAAGTTGGTACAGTTCTGCAAGACAGTGATGGCCAATTTATTGGTCTTACAGTTGCTGAAGACATTTCTTTTTGCATGGAAAATGAGTGCGTGTCTAAAGAAGAAATGAAACGAAAAGTTTTGCAAGTGGCACAAAGCGTATCTATCGAATCTAAATTGTCTTCCAGTCCGCAAGACTTATCTGGTGGGCAGAAACAAAGAGTCACGATGGCTGGCGTTCTGGTTGAAGATGTTGATGTTCTGCTTTTTGATGAGCCTCTTGCGAGCCTGGATCCTGCTTCTGGTCGCCAAACTATAGAACTGATAGATGAGATACATAAAAAAGAAAATAAGACTGTAATAATTATTGAACATCGACTTGAAGATGTGTTGCATAGAAATGTGGATCGCATAGTTTTAGTGTCAAAAGGTGAAATCGTATTTGATGGCACTCCAGCTGAAATAATAGCTAGTGGGATTTTACCTGAAAATGGTATTCGTGAGCCTTTATATATTAGTGCTATGCATTTAGCTAATTCCCAATTGGAACATGAAGACAAACAGCTTATTACTAGTGAGCAAAATCCTGAAACTGTGGATAGTTTTGTGGTAAATAAGCAACTAATAAATGTTTTCAAGCAATGGGCTTGTGATGATATAAAACCTTTTTCGGAAAATAAGATTATTTTAGATATCCGTGATTTATCTTTTGATATTGATGGCACTTTCATTTTAAAGAATATTTCCTTGAAAATACGAAAAGGTGAAATGCTTTCAATTTGTGGATCTAACGGGGCAGGTAAATCTACTTTATCTAAATTGATTTGCGGTTTTGAAAAACTAACTTCGGGAACAATTTTTTTCGACGGGGAAGACATAACTGATGTACCTATTGCTCGCAGAGGGAAGAAAATAGGTTTCGTTATCCAGAACCCTAACCAAATGATTTCAAAAACTATGATTTATGATGAAATAAATTTAGGTTTGAAACATTTAGGATTATCGAAAGAAGAAGCAGATAAACGTATAGCAAAAGCTTTGCAAATATGTGGATTGTATCGTTTCAAAGATTGGCCTTTGAGCGCTTTGAGCTATGGGCAAAAGAAGCGTGTTACGATTGCTTCCATTATGGCTTTGCAACCTGAAATAGTTATTTTAGATGAGCCTACTGCTGGACAGGATTGGGCACATTATACAGAAATAATGGATTTTTTGAGAAAACTTAATGATTTAGGCACCACTATTGTTCTTATAACGCATGATATGCATTTAGCTTTGGAATATACTAATAGAGCGGTTGTGATGTCAAATGGTACGATAATTGCAGATGATACGCCTGCAAATATTTTAACTGATGAAAAAGTGACTAAGGCAGCTGATTTGGTCACTACTTCACTATATGATTTTGCGAAAAAGCATGGTATTGAACCAGCTAGTAATTTTATCCATAATTTTATCCAACATGATAAAGTTTGGCGTGAAAATATTTTGAAAAATAAGAATTTTGACGCGGATAATGCGTGAAGGAATTATAAATATGAAAACAGTAACTTTACTTGGATATATTGACCGTAAGTCTTTTATGCATTCTCTCACAGGGTCGACTAAATTTATTCTTATGATTTTGGCGTCGGTTGCGGCAATGTTGGGGTTTGATACTAGATTTCTAATACTTATGACTTTAGTTTCGATTGTCTTATGGAAAGTGTCGAAATTAAAATTCAGGGATTTGTATATCGTTTTGTTATTCGTACTATTTTTTATGATTATGAATAATATTATGATTTTTCTTTTTGCGCCCGAATATGGTGTTCAAATTTATGGTACTAAACATTTGCTTGTAGATTTGCCTTATCATTATAGTATTACTTTGGAACAGTTGTTTTATCAATTTAATGTTACTTTGAAATATTTTACTGTAATACCTATAGCTCTTATTTTTATTGCTACTACTTCTCCTTCGCAATTTGCTTCTTCGCTTAACAAGCTGGGTATATCTTATAAGATTGCTTATTCTATTTCTTTAGCTTTGCGTTATATTCCTGATATTCAGAGGGAATTTAGGACTATTTCTCATGCGCAGCAAGCTAGAGGTATTGATACGTCTAGGGATAGTAAATTATCTACTAGGCTTAAAAATGCGTCTTCGATTTTGATTCCTCTCGTTTTGTCGACTTTTGAACGCATTGAAACTGTTGCCGCATCTATGGAATTGCGTGGTTTTGGTAAGGGAAAGAAGAGATCTTGGTATGTTGAGCAACATTTTGCTTTACGTGATTATTTTATGATATTAGGTGGTCTTGTTTTGCTATGTTTAGCAGTTTTTCTTTTATATCATAATGGTGGTAGGTTTTATAATCCTTTTAAATAATAAATGAAATGCGTGTTTTATCGTGCTGTTTTGTATATTAAAAGATATTTTTGTGGTGGGCGTCATCTGAAGGTGAGTATTTTAAAGCAAATATAAATATACAATATGCATGGTTTTTGTTTATTTATAAAAATTTTTAGATGATTGTATTCAATTTTAGTAAAATTTAAGTAAAAATATTAAATAAACTATTTGTTTTTGTGTATTTATATTGTTATAATAATTCAGTTGTTGCCCTGGTAGCTCAGCGGTTAGAGCAGCGGACTCATAATCCGTTGGTCGTGGGTTCGAACCCCACCCGGGGCACTCTTTTGTTTAACCTCGTCAACGTTGATTTTGGTTATATCTGGACGTTCCATGAAAAAATCGTAAGGTTCTAGTCCGAATAAGTCGCATAATATATCTATGTCTTTCATAGACCATGGAGCTTTGCCGTTAAATTTACGACTTATATTTGCCGCGTGTTGTTTAAGAATTGGCGGTATATTAATTGGTTTCAATCCAGTGTACGCCGTAAATACTCTTATATTTTTAGCCACTATATCTGTTGTATCAAATTTTGTATCAACTTTTCTATCTAGTAATAAATTAGCCATAATG
>CAMPYB010000016.1 GCA_946998115.1 uncultured Actinomyces sp.
TAAAAGCGCTTCTAGAATGTAGAAAATTTAGATTGGAAAATTATGTTTCAATGGAATGAACTTGATAAGAAAGCAGTCGACACTGCTAGGGTTTTAGCTGCTGATGCTGTCGAAAAAGTAGGCAATGGTCATCCTGGTACTGCAATCTCAATAGCACCACTTGCATATTTGCTTTACCAGAAGATTATGAAAATTGATCCTAAAGATGACAGGTGGCTGGGACGTGATCAGTTTGTATTATCTATAGGGCATTCTTCTCTAACGCAATACACTCAATTGTATTTGGGTGGTTTAGGGCTGGAACTTGACGATTTGAAAAATCTGAGAACATGGGGTGCTAAGACACCAGGCCATCCAGAATATGGTCACACTGCTTTTATTGAAACAACTACTGGTCCTCTAGGTGCGGGTGTTTCTAACGCTGTTGGTTTCGCTATGGCAGCAAGACGCATACACGGCATGTTTGACCCTGAAACGCCTATGGGTGAGAGCATATTCGATCATAATGTTTATGTAATTTTAGGTGATGGGTGTATGCAAGAAGGTGTAGCATCTGAAGCTGCTAGTTTGGCAGGTACGCAAAAACTTGGCAACTTGATAATGATTTATGATGACAACCATATTTCAATTGAAGGTGACACAAAAATCGCTTTTAACGAGGACGTAAATAAGCGTTTTGAAAGTTATGGTTGGCATACTCAAGTTGTTGATTGGACTAATGGCGGGACAGGATATGAAGAAAATGTAGAAGCTGTTTTTGACGCTATTAGTAAAGCACAGAAAGTTACTGATAAACCTTCGCTTATACGCGTTCGCACACTCATGGCTTGGCCTTGCCCAACAATGCAAGGTAAACATAATTTACATGGTAGTAAGTTGGGCTCTGAGGAATTGGCAGGTCTTAAAGAAGTCCTAGGATTTGATGCAAATAAATCTTTCGATGTAGATGAAAAAGTTTTGGATTATTGTCGTGAAAATCTAGCAGAGCGTGGTGCTACTTTTAGGTCTGAATGGAATGTAAAGTTTGAAAAATGGAAGAATGAAAATCCTGATAAATTTGAGCTTTATAAGCGTTTAGCTGATGGAAAGCTTCCTGATGGTTTGGATGATGTTTTGCCATCATTTACAGGAGAAAAAATTTCTACAAGGAAAGCTTCGGGTGAAGTTTTATCAGCTTTAGCTCCAATTATGCCTGAACTTTGGGGAGGATCCGCAGATTTAGCAGGCTCTAACTGTACTGTTATGAAAGGTGAATCCTCTTTTATTCCACAAGAAGCATCTAATGATGTTTTCCAAGGAAATCCGTTTGGTAGAATTCTTCATTTCGGCATTCGTGAACACGCTATGGGTGGAATTATGAATGCTATGGCTTTGACTGGTCTTACTCGTCCATATGGTGGAACATTCCTTGTATTTTCAGATTATATGCGTCCAGCTGTCAGGCTTGCTGCGCTAATGAAAACTCCTACTATTTTTGTGTGGTCTCATGATTCTATTGGTGTAGGCGAGGATGGTCCAACACATCAGCCTATTGAACATTTAGCTTCATTGCGTGCAATACCTAATTTAGACGTTGTGCGCCCATGCGATGGTAATGAAACAGTAGTTGCGTGGAAAGAAATTTTGAAACATAAAGATCGTCCTAGTGGTTTGATTTTGTCAAGACAAGATTTACCTATTTTAGATCGTAGTAAATATGGTGATGTAAATGGTGTCGCCAAGGGTGGTTATGTTTTAGCGGACAGTTCTTTAGATAGCCTTGATATTATTTTAGTTGCTACGGGTTCGGAAGTTGCTTTGGCTTTGAAATCTAGAGATTATTTACAATCAGAAGGTATTGGCGCGCGAGTGGTTTCTATGCCTTGTGTAGAATGGTTTAATTCTCAAAATCAAAACTATCGAGATAGTGTATTGACGCCTAATGTGCCTAAAGTTAGTATCGAAGCTGGTATTTCGATGGGTTGGAAAGATGTTTTAGGACAAGGAGCGAAAGTTGCTCATGTCAGTATTGAACATTACGGCGCTAGTGCAGGTGCAAATGTATTGTTTGAAAAATTTGGTTTTACAGTGGATAACGTTGTGAAAACTGCTAAAAGTATTATGTGATAATCGTATTTCATATCATTTAGGTAAATCTGATATATCTTGTGTGAATATTATTTATTACCTTAAATGATTTATAGTTTAGGAGTGGGATACTCGTGGTTTATAGATTGATATTGCTTAGGCATGGTCAGAGCCAGTGGAATGCGAAAAATTTGTTTACTGGCTGGGTAGATGTGCCATTGTCTGAAATCGGACAGGAAGAAGCTAAAAAAGCTGGACTCTTGTTACGAAAAGAAAACGCTTTACCTGATGTTGTACATACTTCAATGTTACGTAGAGCAATTATGACTGCAAACTTAGCTTTGGATGTTGCTGATAGGCATTGGATTGAAGTTAAAAGATCGTGGCGTTTAAATGAAAGACACTATGGTGCATTACAAGGTAAAGATAAAAAAGCTATTCGAGCCGAGTATGGTGACCAGCAATTTATGTCTTGGAGAAGGTCATATGATGTGCCACCACCGCCTATAGATCCTATGGATAAATGTGCTCAAAATAACGATTTACGTTATAAAGATGAGCCTGTGCCTTTGAGTGAATGTTTGAGTGACGTTTTAGATCGCTTGCTTCCTTATTGGCATGATGCGATTTGTCCCGATTTAAGATCTGGTAAGACAGTCTTAGTTGCGGCTCACGGTAATTCTTTGCGTGCAATTATTAAGCATTTGGATAATGTAAGTGATGAGGATATTGTTTCTGTAAATGTTCCAACAGGCATACCTTTGCTTTACGAGTTGGATGATGATTTGAAACCTATCATTCGGGGTGGAAAATATTTAGACCCTGAAGCTGCTGATATAGCTATGGAAAAAGTTGCAAATCAAGGAAAATAGTTCATTTGTAAAGGTTTGTTTTGTGCGCAAAATATTTTGATGATGAACAGTCTTATAAAAATGTTGATGCTACTTTTAAAAGTTCAGATACATCTAGCGTGAAAAATTCATTTGACAGTGCATGTTTTAGGGAAAAATCTTCTAATCTCAACACTTCTAATACTGAAAATTCGCGTAATGTTGTTGCTGTTGTGCTTGCTGCAGGATCGGGTAAAAGGTTAGGGTGCGATTTACCTAAAGCATTAGTAAGTTTAACAGATTGTAATAGCAAATCGGGTGTTGCTGATTCTACTATTTTAGGGCAGGCTCTGAAAAATATTTGCAAAGTCGATTGTGTGCGCAAAATTGTTATTACAGTACCTACAGGTTTCTTGAATGTTTATGAGAAGCTTTTACGAACTGATACTTTTTTCGCTTCAGCTTTAGATGAACAATTTTTTTCGCTTGTTGAAGGCGGTGTTTCGCGGCAAAATTCAGTTTTTAAAGCTTTGAGATATATTCAAAATCATATGAATTTTTTGAATCTTGATAGTGCAGCTGTACTGGTTCATGATGCGGCTAGATGTTTCATGCCAGTAAATATAATTGAAAAACTAGTTGATGTATATTTTGATTTGAGTGATTGTAAAACTAGTAAATGTAGTAATAATTCTAGTTTGTGTGAATCAGTTTCAGATGAATATATAATAAATAATAATTCAAAAGATAGTTTTTCAGTGAATAACAATTTTGGTGTTATACCCGTTTTACCTATTGTTGATTCTATAAAAAAGATTATTAATTTTACTGAACTTTTCTCGCAAGAGTCTCATTTTGTGGATAGATCTCAGTTTTATAAAATTTTGACTCCACAGGTTTTTTCTTTAGAAAATTTAATATTTTTGCATAAGAAATTTTATGATCGCAGTTTAATTGAACGTTCAGCTTTTTGTGATGATAGTAGTATGGTTGAAAAAGCTGGTGGAAAAATTTATCATGTTTTAGGCGACGAAGCAGGCTTTAAGATAACTACTCCTTTGGATTTAATTATAGCTAAACACATGTATGCTAATTTCAATGCAATTGAATAAAATTTTATTATGAATGTTTATATTTATGTTTATTTGAAAATATCCGATAAAAATCTAATTTTGAATAATTTGTGAATAAAAAAATGAACAAATCTTTTTTTGCATATACACTAGGCTAGTATTCAACTTTTATAACAGGTCATCTGATTTATAAAATTCAAATATGTTCGTAATCAAAACTTTAGTCAAAGCTTTGAATAGAAGATGAGGAAATATGAGCAAGAATTTTACAGTTGAAAATGGGCAAGCTACTGCAAAGAAACCTATTTTTAACAAAAAAATTATTTCTTGGTGTCTATGGGATTTAGGTGGAGCTTCTTTTAATTCTGTAGTTACAACTTTTGTTTTTACAGTTTATTTAACTTCAAAATCTTTTGGTGACAATGCATATACTTCTCAAGCTCTCGGTAATGGTTTTACAGTTGCAGGATTTTTGATTGCTGCACTTGCGCCTTTAACTGGACAAAGGGCAGACAAGGAAGGCAAAGGCACATTTTGGCTAGGTGTAAATTCTTTCATAGTTGTTATATCAATTTTTGCTCTTTTTTTCGTTAAGCCACATCCAAGTTATTTGTGGTATGGAATTATAATTTTATCTTTAGGTAACATATTTTTTGAGTTCGCTAGTGTAAATTACAATGCAATGCTCACTCGTATTTCAACACCGAAGAATATAGGTTTAATATCAGGTGTCGGATGGGGAAGCGGTTATATAGGTGGCATTGTTCTTTTGCTAATACTTTTTGTTGGATTTATTAGTCCAGAAGTTGGCTGGTTTGGTGTGACATCAGCGCAAGGATTAAATATTCGTGTTAGTATGCTAATTGCTGGTATATGGATGCTTGTTGCAACAATACCAGTGTTATTATTTGTTCGTTATAAAAAGAATATTGTATCTGATAGCAAAGGTTTGAATATTATTCAATCTTATAAAGATATTTGGAAAACACTAAAATCTATTGCGCATAACTGTCCTCAAACAATTATTTTTATGGCTGCTTCAGCAGTGTTTCGTGACGGATTGGCTGGTGTTTTTACTTTTGGTGCTGTTATTGCTGCAGGTACTTTTGGTTTTACGAATCAGCAGGTGATAATTTTTGGTATTATCGCGAATGTTGTGGCAGGTATTGCAACTATGATTTTTGGGTTGCTTGATGACTGGTTGGGCCCGAAATGTGTAATGATGATTTCTTTGATTTCTATGTGCATTTCTGGTGTTTGTGTTTTTGTTTTCGCTGGTCACGGGCAAGTTTATTTTTGGATTTTTGGTTTGATATTGTGTATTTTTGTTGGTCCTACTCAATCAGCTTCTCGTTCTTATTTGGCACGTATGATACCTGAGGGCAAAGAGGGCGAGATTTTTGGTTTGTATGCTACGACTGGTAGGGCTGTGAGTTTTTTGGCTCCAGCAGGTTTTACATTGTTTATTTGGTTTGCTAGAGATTATGTGAAGTCGGATTATGCTCAAAGTTGGGGTATTTTGGGTATAGTTTTAGTGCTTTTATTAGGACTTTTGATATTGTTATTTGTGCACGATGATCCGCGTTCGGGTAACAAGAAATTATTGTAATATAATATAGTTTTTGTGTAAGCTTGTTTTGATGAAGTGTTTTTGCATTTAGGCTAGTTTTTATAGATTTTATGCGTTATGTTGAGGAATTGTGAATACTGCTTTTGATATTTTAGAGTCTTATCCGATGTATGAGCGTTATGCTGATTATTGTGATGAGTTGGATAATTTTTCTGCCGCTAGGCTACGACAGGCTAATAATGATAAATTACAAGTTATTTATCGTACGGGTGTGGGTGTGGATGTGCATCCGTATTGTAATGATGTTAAAGATTGTATGATTGGTTGTGTAAAATGGCTAGATTCAAAAGGGATTGAAGGCCATTCTGATGGTGATGTTGTAGCTCATGCTATTTGTGATAGTGTTTTGTCAGCATGTAGATTGGGTGATTTAGGTATACTTTTTGGTGTTGACGAGCCTGATATGCAAGATGCGACTGGATATTTTATGTTGAAAAAAACGGTAAGTGTTGCGATGGAGAATTCTTGGCATATTGAAAATGTTGCAGTACAGTTTTTAGGTAAGACGCCACATGTTTTGCCTAGACATTTTGAAGTAGCTTTAGGTTTGTCTAAGATTATGAATGCTCCAGTGTCTTTTTCTGCTACGACGACTGATAATTTGGGTTTTATTGGCAGAGGTGATGGTGTGTGTGCTATATCAACAACTCAAGTGTCGAAAATATTGTGATCTTAAGAAGATTACTATAGTTTTTAAGGTAAAATATAGGTTATGACTTTACATTTATATGATTCAGCAACTAGGCAGGTTCGTGAATTTGTTCCTGTGAAAGAAAATGAAGTATCCATTTATGTGTGCGGTGCAACTGTTCAGGGCAGTCCGCATATTGGGCATGTGCGTTCTTCGCTTGTATTCGATGTTTTGAGACGCTGGCTTTTGAGGAAAAAATATAAAGTTATTCTTGTTCGTAACGTTACGGATATTGATGATAAGATTTTGAATAAATCTGCCGAAGCTGGTGAAAAATGGTGGGCTTGGGCTTTGAAATTTGAACGTGAATTTACTGATGCTTATAACGCTTTGGGTGTTATACCTCCTACTTATGAGCCTAGGGCTACTGGGCATGTGCCTGAAATGATTGAATTGATAGATTTGTTGATAAAAAGAGGTCATGCGTATTCAACTGGTGATGGTAATGTATATTTTGATGTAAAGTCATTGCCTGATTATGGTAGTTTGACTCATCAAAATATTGATGATTTGGCTACAACTGAAGATGATGGACAAATCGATGTTTTAGTTGAGTCTGGTAAAAAGGATCCTCGTGATTTTGCTTTGTGGAAAGCTGTTAAAAGTACTGAAGATCCTAGTGCGTCTTGGCAAACACCTTGGGGTAGAGGTCGTCCTGGTTGGCATTTGGAATGCTCTGTTATGTCTAAAAAATATTTGGGTGAGCATTTTGATATTCATGGTGGTGGAATCGATTTGCGTTTTCCTCATCATGAAAATGAGCAGGCGCAGTCTCATGGGGCAGGCTGGGCATTTGTGAATTTTTGGGTTCATAATGCTTGGGTGACCATTAAAGGCGAAAAGATGTCAAAATCTTTGGGTAATTCACTTGTTGTTGGTGAGCTTTTGAAGGAAACATCGGCTCCTGTTTTGCGTCTCGCATTGGGGACAACTCATTATCGTTCTACAGTAGAATTTTCGGAGCAATCTCTTGCTGATGCGAAGATTACTTGGGAAAAATTTGTTGCTTTTGTGCAAAAAGCGACAGCTGTTGTAGGCGATGTTACTGATATTGATATTGAGCCTGAGGGTCTTCCTGATGCTTTTGTGCAAGCAATGGATGATGATTTGAATTTGGCTTCCGCTATGGCAGTTATTCATGAATGGGTAAAGCGTGGTAATAAGGCAATTGCTGATTGCGATGTTGATTTAGTGCGTGAATGTTTAACTATGGTTAGATCTATGCTTGATATTTTAGGTTTGGATCCTTTCTCATCTGTATGGGTAAAATATGCTGATTCTGCGCAGGGTGATAATAAATATGCGCAAGCTTTGGATGTATTAGTAAAGCATGTTTTATCTGATCGTCAAATTGCTCGTGCTGATAAAAATTGGGTAAAGGCTGATGCTTTGCGTGATTTATTGACGGATGCTGGAATTATTGTTGAAGATGGTGCTTCTGGTGCGTCTTGGCATATGTAACTGTAGTTTTTATTTGATAAATTTTAAAGGTATTTACTATTATTTGTGACTATAATTTTTAGTTATTGAGTTTGTAAGGAGAGTAATGGCGGGTAATTCTAAAAAACCTGGTGCTGTGCGTAAACCTGGTTCAAAAAAAGGAGCGATTGTGGGTTCCGGTGGTCAGCGCAGGCGTGGGTTGGAAGGAAAAGGGCCGACTCCTAAAGCTGAAGATCGTTCTTGGCATCCAGCTGCTAAACGTAAAGCTATGCTTGATAAGTTGAAGCAGAAGCAGGAGCAACTTGAGGCTAGTCGTAATAGAGTTTCTGCTCGTGTGAGGGCTTTGAATATTCCAGTTGAACATGAGATTATTTGTGGGCGAAATCCTGTAAGAGAAGCTATTGCTAGCGGTTTAGATCCTCTGCGTGTTTTTATTACTAATGGTCTTATAGGTGATAGTAGAGTTGAAGAAGTTATTCGTACAGCAACTGCTTTGGGTGCTCCTATAGTGGAATTGACTCGTAGTGATTTGGATTATTTGACTGATGAAAGCGTGCATCAAGGGGTAGCTATTGAAGTTGGTGCTTATGAGTATTGTCAAGCTTTAGATTTACTTGAAAAACCTGTTCGTGAAGGGCGTAAACCTTTGATAGTCGCTTTGGATGGTGTGACTGATCCTCATAATTTAGGTGCAGTGCTTAGGAGCGGTTCAGCTTTTTCTATTGATGGTGTGCTTTTGCCTACTAGGCGTTCCGCTAGTGTGAATATGACTGTTTGGAAAGTGTCTGCTGGTGCTGCTTGTCGAGTTAAAGTCGCTCGTGAGACTAATCTTGTTAATGCTTTGGAAAAGTTGAAAAAGTCTGGTTGTTTTATTGTAGGTTTGGATGCTAATGCAGATTGTACTGTATCTGAAATGAATTTAGCTACTGAAAGTTTAGTCTTAGTTACAGGTGCCGAAGGTAAAGGAATTTCTAGGCTAGTGCGTGAACACTGTGATTTGATTGTTTCTATACCTATTAGTTCTAGTATGGAATCTTTGAATGCTGCAGTTGCGACAGGTATTGCGTTGTATGAAATTGACAGATTAAGATCTGCTTAGTTATCTATTGTAATTTGTTTCACGTGAATCAATTTTTATTTGTTAGTATTGATTTGTATTTCAAATTACTTTTAATTGCAATTAGGGGCGTTTAGTATGTTTTCTAAGCACCCCTAATGTGTTAATAAAATTTACGATTCATTTTTGTAAATATAATATTTTCATAAATTTTATATGATACCTTGGTCGATCATTGCATTGGCAACGCGTGTAAATCCTTGAATGTTTGCTCCTAGAACATAGTTGAAAGGATCGTCGAATTCTTCAGCAGTTTGCATGCAATCATCGTGAATTGTTTTCATTATGTCAGTCAATTTTGCTTCTGCTTTTTCAAATGACCATTTTTCGCGTGAAGCATTTTGTTGCATTTCTAAGGCTGATGTTGCGACTCCTCCTGCGTTAGAAGCTTTGCCTGGTGCGAATTTTACATTAGCTTTTTTGAATATTTCTATAGCTTCAGGAGTTGATGGCATATTTGCTCCTTCTGAAACTATTTGTAAACCGTTGTTGACGAGTGCTTTTGCGTCGTCTCCTGTCAACTCGTTTTGAGTGGCGCATGGTAGGGCAACATCTGTTGGTACGTTCCAAGGTTTTTGGTTGGAGTAGAATACAGCTTCTGGTCTGCGTGCAACATATTCACTTACTCTTGCGCGTTCCACTTCTTTTATCTGTTTTAGTAATTGTAAATCTACGCCTTTTTCGTCATGAACAAATCCTGAAGAGTCTGAAAAAGTTACAACTTTTGCTCCTAGTTTTTGCGCTTTTTCTATAGCGTAAATTGCAACGTTTCCACTACCTGAAACTGTTACAGTTTTGCCTTCTAAATCTTTATTTTCTGTGTGCAACATTGAATTTGCAAATAATACTGCACCATATCCTGTTGCTTCTGTGCGAGCTAGAGATCCGCCCCAATGAATGTTTTTTCCAGTCAACACTCCTGCGTCGAAACGGTTGGTTATTTTGCGATATTGTCCGAAAAGGTATCCTATTTCGCGTCCTCCTACGCCTATATCACCAGCAGGAACATCGGTATTTTCGCCTATGTGTCTGTATAATTCAGTCATGAATGCTTGACAAAAACGCATAATTTCACCGTTTGATTTTTTATGTGGGTCGAAATCAGATCCGCCTTTGCCTCCACCTATAGCTTGGTTTGTTAACGCGTTTTTGAAGATTTGTTCAAAACCTAGGAATTTTATTATGCTGAGATTTACAGTTGGGTGAAATCTAAGTCCTCCTTTGTAAGGTCCTAAAGCGGAATTGAATTCTACCCTATATCCTCTGTTTACTTGTACTTTTCCGTTATCATCTACCCATGGAACTCTAAACATTATTTGTCGTTCAGGTTCAGTGATTCTTTCTAATAGTGAATCATCAGCATATTCAGGATATTTTTTAAGCAACGGGCTTAGGCTTTCTAAAACTTCAAGTGTTGCTTGTAAATATTCTTTTTCGTAAGGGTTTCGATTCTTTACTTTTTCGTATACGAGTTCTAGTGTTGGTAACATTTTCCATCCTTTTCTAAACGCTGAAAATATTTTAATAAACATTTGCAATATCCTGCAATAAATTTAAATAAAGTTTGCATATTTTTTACCTTATAGTTTTGCTTTATCTATCTTTTTTATGTTGAAAGCGGCTTCACAAAGCTGATTTAATGGGCATATTTCACAGTGCGCTTTTCGTGCAGTGCAGATTTTTCTACCATGATCGATGAGTCTGTGGCAAGTTATAGTCCAAATTTTAGGATCTAAAAGAGCTGCTAAATCTTTTTCAACTTTTACAGGATCTTTGTGTTTAGTCCAACCAAGCCTGCGTGCTATTCTTCCGATATGAGTATCGATAGTGAGACCAGGGATAGAGAAGATATTTCCCAAAACAACATTAGCTGTTTTCCTGCCTACGCCTGATAATGTAATCAGTTCTTCCATAGTGTTAGGGACTTTGTTGTTGTAATTTTGTACAATTTGGCTAGCTAGTTTTATTATTCTATCTGTTTTAGTTTTATAAAAACCTATGGGTTTTAAAATGTTTTCTACAACAGTTGATGGTGCATTTGAAAGATCGTTTGCTGTCGGAAATAAATTGAAAAGTTCAGGTGTGACTTTGTTTACTCGTTCATCAGTTGTTTGAGTAGAAAGAACTGTAGCAACTAAAAGTTGGAAAGCATTATTATAATTTAAACTGCATTTAGAATCGGGATAGTGTTCTGCTAATATTTGAACGACTTGCGCTGCTTTATCTTTGGCGATTTTAGTTTTTCTCGGTTTATTTTCTTTTTGTTTATGCATGTTAAATTTTTGTAAAATAAATATTTATTGGAGAAATTAATTATAGTTAAGTGTTCTTTAAAAGAATACTTTGAAAATAATATTTATTAAAATTTTATAATTATTTTTACATTACATAATGTTTGTTATTTTTAAATCTATGTTTCATAAGTGTTTTGCTTTGTTATTCTTTAAAATTTCTTTAGCTATTTTTATCATTTAGTAACAAAATCGCATTTTTTGAAGGCGAATAGTGCTTTATTGTTTTTAAATATCATATCTGATCAAGTTATATCTAAAATAAAACACAAAAATAGCAGGAAATCATACTTAAACTTTAGATAAACTCAAAAATAAAATAGAATTTATAAAAATAAAAGCATGAAAATCCTGCATCGTTTAAAATTATTTTATAGAAAAAATAACTTCAACTTCTACTGGTGAATTTTTAGGTAGGCAAGCTACGCCGACAGCACTACGAGCGTGAGCTCTGCCGAAAAGTTCGCCAAAGAAATCAGAAGCGCCATTTAAAACAGTAGCTTGCTGATCATAATCTAATCCGCTATTTACAAAACCTGTTACTTTAATTACATCGCGAATCGAATCTAAACCGACGAGATTAGCTGCTGCTGCAAGCGCATTCAAAGCGCATTGTTTAGCGCAATCGTAAGCTTGCTCAGTAGATACGTCAACACCTACTTTACCTACAGCAACGAAATTACCGTCAGCTACAGGCAATTGACCTGAAGTATAAACAGTGTGGCCAAAACAAACAGCAGGAGTATAAGAAGCTAATGGAGGCACTACTTCTGGTAGTGTCAAACCCATAGCAGTCAAACGTTCAGAAATAGTTGGTTCTGAAACGGAAGAACAACCACAATTACTTTTCTTACATGGCATCAGATTTTTCTCTTTTCATATAGGCGATTAAACTATCAGTACCTTCAGGACCAGGTACGACTTGGACTAATTCATAACCTTGATTGCCCCACTGATCTAAAATAGCTTTAGTAGAGTGTATCAGCAAAGGCACTGTAACATATTCCCATTTCTTCATAAGAAAATAATAACAAAAATAAACTTATAAAACAGGAAATATTGCAAATAGTAGCTAGAATAAAAATAAAGTTTAAAGAAGATAAGAAATTGAGAAATGTTGTTTGTAAATAAAACTGTGAGCTTGTCATTTTATGATGTAAGTTTAATGTTGATTTTTCTGCTTTTTATTTCCCTTTAGGTAACTATTGCTACACAAATTTGTCTTACGACTGATTTTCCATATAAACTAGTCTAGAATACATATAAAATAAGGTGGCGTATGCGTGGGCAAAAAAGTTCTGTAATTTTTAAATTCTTTATAACATCTATAGCTATAGGATTATGTGTAACTGTATTGTACTTACCTATAGTGGCAATGGGAGTTTTTGGGGTAAAAGCTACTACTGTACTTGCTCATAATTTGTCTGAGGAATTAAAAATTTTACCGCCGAGTCAGCAATCAGTTATATTAGCGGCAGATGGTTCACAAATTGCTACATTTTATTCTGAAAATCGTATAGTTGTGCCTTTGAATAAAATATCGAAAAATATACAGAACGCGGTAGTTGCAATTGAAGATAAACGTTTTTATAAACACAAAGGTGTGGATTTAGAAAGCGTAGGCAGAGCGTTAATTCGTAATATATTTACTAATACTGTAGAAGGCGCGTCGACCCTAACTCAACAATATGTGAAAAATTCTCTATTAGAAACAGCATTGCAAAAAGGTGATGAGATAGCCGCTAAAAAAGCTATAGAGCCGACAATTGTCAGAAAATTAAAAGAAGCTAAATATGCGATAGCGATAGAGAAAAAACTATCTAAAAAACAAATTTTGCAAGGCTATTTAAACATTGCGCCGTTCGGAGCTAAAGTTTATGGAGTGGAAGCTGCTAGCAGATATTATTTTGGACATTCAGCTAAAGATTTGTCTGTTGATGAAAGTGCGCTTTTAGCTGGAATAACGCAGTCTCCGATAACTTATGATCCAGTAAAAAACCCTGAAAATGCTAAACGTAGACAAAATATGGTTGCAAAAGTAATGTTGGATCAAAGGAAAATTTCAAAAGATGATTATGAGCGTATAGTCAACACTCCTATAGAAAAATTGTTAAAAATTACTGAAAATCCGCAAGGGTGTGCAACGGCAGGAAATGCATCATACTTTTGTTCATATGTTGTAAATGAAATTTCAAAACTTAAATCATTAGGAAAAACTCAGGCTGATCGTAGAGCTTTGCTGTTGCGTGGTGGATTGACGATAAAAACGACTTTGGATCCTAAAAAGCAGGATGAGGCTTTCAACTCATTGACATCTGTAATGCCTGTGAATGGTTCATCTAACGTTAAGGGAGCAGTTACTTCTGTGGAGCCTGGTACAGGTCATATAGTTGCAATGGCGCAAAATACTAATTGGGGTGTGCCTACGCAAAAAGATCCAACTGCTACACAAGTGTCTTTTAACGTTGATCAGGAGCACGGAGGCGGATATGGTAAGCAGACTGGTTCTACTTTTAAAATATTCACTCTTGCTGAGTGGTTTAAAAATGGACATGATGCGCAGGAAGTCGTAGGTGGTAAGTATTTTTATAGTGGCAGTCAATGGAATATTCCTTGTTCACCTGAAAATGCGGTAGATTATTCTTTTGAAGATTTCGTTGGAAAATCAGTAAAACCTCAAACTGTGTTGAAAGGAACGCAACAGTCGTTAAACTCTGTTTATATGGCTATGGCTCAGAAAATGAATTTGTGCGAAATCACGAAACTTGCTACAAATGTTGGAGTGGAGCATGGAGATAAAAAGCCGATTTCAACTAATCCTTCAGCTGTTTTAGGATCTAATGATGTTCCGCCTCTAAATATGACTAATGCTTTTGCGTCATTTGGTGCGAGGGGAAAATATTGCAAACCCAAAGCTGTTTTGGAGATTGTAAAGCAAGACGGAACTACTATTTATAAAGATAGAAATGATTGCAAACAGGTTATAGATTCTTCTGTTGCTGATAAAGTTAACATGGTTTTGAATAGTACTTGGCGCACGTATTCTGCACCTTTATCACGTCAAGCTGCTGCGAAAACTGGTACAACTGATGATGGTACTAATTTGTGGTTTATAGGCTATACTCCTAATTTAGCTACTACTGTTTGGATTGGTCATTCTGAAGGTGATATTCCTGTTAGGAATGTTACTATAGGTGGTGTTTATTATCCTTTTGTGTATGGTGAAACTATAGGTTCAAAAATATGGAGTAGTTATATGAATCGCGCTTTAGCTGGTATGCCAGTTATAGATTTTGTGCAAGCAAATATTGGTATAGCTAAAGTTGGTGAACATGATGATGAAGAAAGAAAAGATGACAGGGATGATGATTCGCGTCCAGAAGAAGAGCATGGCAGAAAAGTTGATTTAAATGATCCTCGCTATTCGCATCTTCCGCCTCCTCCGCCGGGATATGAATATGTTTTTGAATAAAAAGTATGTTAAATAGTTGAATTATTGTAAATAAATGATTGTTTTTTGTTTATGGAGTCGGTGTGAAATCAAATTGTTTTTCCAAAGTTTTTAAAACTGGTATGTGTGCTTGTGTTTTAGGTGCTTGTTCTTTCGGCTGGTCCTTATATGAGACTAAGCATCCTAAAGTGCGTGAGTATGATTTAAATATTTTACCTGAGGATGCTGATCCTGTGCGTGTGTTACATATTTCAGATTTGCACTATAGGGGAGAAAAATCTAAATGGTTAGCCAATTGGTTTAAAAAATTAGATATATCAAATATAGATTTTGTTATTTCTACAGGCGATCATATGGGTGCTGACAATGTAAAAAATGATGTTGTAAATATGTTGGAAAAATGCTTGTCAAAGCCTGGAGCTTTTGTTTTTGGCTCTAATGATTATTATGGTCCTAAAAAGAAAAATCCTTTTAAATATTTTTGGTCAAAGTCTCCTGTAAATTCAAATGCGACTGATGGCAATTATTTTATGAATAAAGTAGCGGTAAAAAATAAAACTCCTAATGTGATTTTAGATTCGCAAGGATTAGCTGATTCTTTGGTATCTAAAGGTTGGGTAAATTTAAATAATTCTTGCGCTTGCATAGATTTACCTCAAGGTAGAATTGAGCTTATAGGTTTGGATGACCCGCATATTAGTCGTGACTGTTTTCCTGATATAACTAAGTTATCTGAAATAGATAGCTGTGAAAATATAAATTCAAAAGAATTGTCTGTCGACCCTTGTGAAAAGTTGAATAATGAAAATATGGGCGATAATTCGCTAATCGACAGTGATAATCTTGCACATGATAATGTTTCACGTGAAACGCCACGCAAAATATTGGCGCGTATTGGTGTTGCGCACGCTCCATATCTTTCTGTGATTTCTAAATTCGCAAAAGCGGGTTGTGCTCTTTCTTGTTTTGGGCATACACATGGAGGGCAACTTTGTGTGCCATTTTTTGGGGCTTTAGTTTCTAATTGTGATTTGCCTCCAGTTTTCGCTAGTGGAATGTTTAGTCTTCGTGAAATTTTCAGTTACGTTAATTTTCTTGGCTTGTCTTCGGTTGATTTTGCGAAAAAATTAGAAAATAAAAATGGTTTTGTGAGTATTAGTGCGGGTCTAGGTGTTGCTCCAATGCTTCCTTTGCGTTTTGCTTGTAGGCCAGAAGTGTCTGTAATAAACTTATGCCCTAAAAAATAATATCTATATAATTGTAATTGTGTTATACTCTTTATGTTTGTTGGCTGAAAAGTGAACAATTTAAAGTTTGTGTTTTCTTTGTTGCATTTTCGGGATATGGCGCAGTTTGGTAGCGCGCTTCGTTCGGGACGAAGAGGCCGTGGGTTCAAATCCCGCTATCCCGACCAGTATGTAAATAATGGTTATATTTTATTGTTTTGTAATAATTATTTTAGGTTTATTATTTGTTTTTACGATCGTCTTTACTGAGTGAAATAAGAATTTACAATAATATTTTATATATTTCTATATGAGATATTTATTTAGTTATGTGATAATTCTTTCTTTTGAATTTTGTGTAAATAATGTTTATTTTGCGGTGTTATTATTGTTACGTAATTGTTTTTGGAAGGAATTGTTATGGGAACTGTTGTTAAAGCTTTAATGAAAGATAGTCCTGATGGTAAGTTTTATGTTGGCGAATTGAAACGTCGTGATTTGCGTGAAGATGATGTTTATATTGATATAAAAGCGGCTGGTGTGTGCCATAGTGATATTCATACGATTCGTGGTGAATGGGGAGATACTCATTATCCGTTAACTGTAGGACATGAGATAGCTGGTGTTGTAACTAAGGTAGGATCAGCTGTTAAAAATTTTTCAGTCGGTGATCGAGTTGGCGTTGGTTGTTTAGTATATGGTTGTGGAACTTGTGAATTTTGTAAAGCTGGTAGGCAGCAGTTTTGCTCTGTGAAACGAGTTGGAACATATAACGCTGTAGATGTTGATGATACTATAACGCAAGGGGGATATGCTCAGGGTATTGTTGTAAATGAACGATCTGTTCTACATTTGCCTGATAGTATCGATTTTGATCAGGCGGCTCCTTTGTTGTGTGCTGGTATAACTACTTATTCGCCTTTGATCGATTGGAAAGTAAAGGCTGGAGATAAAGTTGCTGTTATGGGACTAGGCGGTTTGGGCCATATGGGTGTTCAAATCGCAGCCGCATTGGGAGCAGAGGTTACAGTTTTGTCTCGTTCTATGCGTAAGGCAGATTTGGCTAAAAAGTTAGGAGCTAAGGAAACTTTAGTAACTAGCGAAGAAGGTTTTTTCGACAAGCATAAAGGTGAATTTGATTTTATTTTAAATACCATTAGTGCAGATATTGATATAGATTCTTATATTAAACTTTTGCGTCCTCAAGGTGTGATGTGTGTTGTAGGTTTGCCTAGTAATTCACAAAAACTTAACTTTATTTCGCTTGTAATGGGAAACAAGGTTTTAGCAGGATCTAATATTGGTGGTATTGAGCAAACACAAGAAATGCTTAATTTCTGCGCTAAGCATGGAATAAAACCTATGATTGAAAAGATTGGTATAGATTATATTGATACTGCATATGAGCGAGTTGTCAAAGGTGATGTAATGTTCCGTTTTGTTATTGATACATCAACTTTTGATAAGTAAATAAATCATAATTATTGGTAGGGGGTGCATTTGTGCGCCCCCTTTAATTGTTGTTTGTATAAGTATTTTAATATAATTTTATTGAAATTTGTATATTCTTATTTTATGCCGGCTCTGGAAATTGCTGTTATAGTGATTGGTATTTTTAATATGTTTATTCTTGAGCTTCCTTGTATTTGTATCCAATCATTTTTGCATATTTTTTTATCTATGGTTATTTTATTTTTGTTTGATATATTGTGTTTAGTTATGACATTGTTGATAGCTTGATCGCAATTAGTGTTTTCATTTATTGTAAGGTCAGCAACTTTTAGGCTTATTGATTTTATATCATTTTCTGTTTTGTGTTTTTGATAAAAAAATATTCCTAAATTAATTATTAGTATTATAAGTATTGTTGTGAATATCAGTGCGTATGCTCCTTGTATAGTGGATGAGCCAGTTTCATCTAAATATTTTTTGTGCGTATTTTTCATTTTATTCTCCGCTATTATATGATGTGGAGCTTGTTTTTATTGTAACTGCAGGAATTGCTGGAAAAATTTTAACTGTTTGTTCGAGTGTAACTGTTGTAATATCTTTGTTATTTTTTATAAATATTTTAGCTTTTGGAGTGTTTCTGTTGTGTATTTTCATGCATATGTCATTTGTTTTTTCTCTGCTGATTGAAGCGGCACAGCTGTGAGCTGTGTCTTGTATTTTAAGATAAGTAATGCCTAAGTTTCCTGCAAAGAATATTGCGCATAATGCTAATACTATTACTGGAAGTACTATTGCTGTTTCTAGTGTTGCACTGCCTTTTTCGTTAAATATTTTATTTTTGATTTTTATTGCATGTTTTTTAATACATATTGTTATGTTTGTTTTTATTGCTGTTGATATAAGCTCTGTTAAACTTTTGTGTTGTTTATTTTTTGTTTTTATATTTTGTGTATTTCTTAACATAGCTATATGAGTTGTAGTGCTTTTGAGATTATTGTTGTCAATAAGTTTTGGACTGCTCCACCTTTTATTACTGTCATTAATATTCCTGCGAATGCTACGGAACATAAGGCAATAATTGCGTATTCGGCTGTCGCTGATCCTGTTTCGTTTTTTATAAATGATATTTTTTGAACTAGTTTATTGCTAGTTATATATGATTTTATTTTTTTACATGTGTTTGTGATAAAAATATTCATTGTTTTTCCTTTCAATAGTAGTTGATATTTTCATCCATGAAAGTATATATTTCGTTGTTTATATTATTGTGTAAAATTTTTGATTTTTATTTATGGTTTCAAAATAATATTCCACCGCTTGATATTATTATTGGTATTAGTCCTAATAATATGAATGAAGGTAGATAGCATGTGCCTAAAGGGAGGGTTAGTTGTGTGCTTAATTTAGCTACATTTGATTGTAAGTCTTGTAGTCTGTTGTTTTTTATAGTTTTTTGTAATCTTTTCAAATTAGGGATTGGTGATTGTCCTTTTTCCCATTTTTCTTCAAGTAGTTGTAATATTTGTGCGTATTCATTGTTTTGGATTAGAGAAGTGTTATTGTAGGATTGTTTCCAGGATAAGCCTAATAATATTTTTTTAGCTATTGATTGTAATTGTTTATTTTTGCTTATGTCACCTATGGTTAGTAGTGTTTTTGTGATAGGAGTGCCTGATTCTATTCCGGCTATTAATAAATCTATTAATATTATTGGGTCTAGTATTATTTCTTTATTTTTTTTGTGAAGTTTTTTGTTAAAAGTTTTATTTTTGCGTATAGATGTTATCATTTTCTTCTTCCTTTATAAGTGTTTTGTTGTTTTTGTTTTTTCAAGTAGTTTTTTGACCCATATTTGTCCTGAAATGTAAAATATAATTCCGAGCGTTAAGCATATATTTCCGCTACTTGTTTTGAATAAAATATGTATTGGATTGATTCCCATTGCATATCCTGTTCCCAAAGCTAGAGCTGGTAAGGTTGATAATAATTTTATTGTTGTTTTTGCTGGAGCTAAGGCTATTTTTGTTTCAGATTTCAGTTTTTCTTTTTCTTCTAGGCTTTTTGCTATATTTGTTAATATTTTGGTGGTTTCGCTTCCTAGTTTGTTTGTGTATTCGCAAATTATTTTTAGTTCTTTGATGTTGTCGTGTATGTTTTGGGGGTAAATTTTATTTTTTAAATATTTTTTTAATGTTTCATTCCAAGCTTTTTTGAAAAATGTTCCGTCATCTAACAAATTTATTATGTCTAATATGAACATTACTTGATCGATTTGTCTTGCTTCTATTAGTTTTAGAAATGTTTTTTTATTTTTTATTGTATTTTGAGTATTGAATGTTTTATCTTTGATGATTTCATATGCTATAAGTTCTTTTTTCAGTTTTTCTTTTTGTTTTATTGTAAAGCAAGTTTTTTGTTTTATTTTTTTGTATTTATTTATGTTATTTTTTATTTGTTTCACGCCAAGCGTTATGAGTAATATGCTTACACTAATCAGTACTATTTTCATAGTTAATTAGCTCCTTTAGTTTTTCCCATTTTGGTAGAAATGTAATTTTTCCTGTGTGGGAGATGTGTACGCATGGTGTGCAAATAAGCTTATATTTGTCTATTTCAAAAATACCTATTTGGCTTATCCATCTGTGGATTTTTCCTTCAATTTTTTGTCTGTTCAAATGAATTACTATTTTTATTGCACTGTAGGTTTGGTAGGATATGGTTTCTATATCGAGATTGGCTAGTTTTCCTAGAGCTAATAGTCTTGAAGGTAAATCTTGTACGCTGTTTGAGTGTATAGTGCATATTCCTCCTTCGTGTCCAGTGTTAAACGCGTTTAATATATCTGCGATTTCTTTTCCTCTGCATTCACCTAGAATTATTCTGTCTGGTCTCATTCGCATGGCGGCGTGTACAAGAGTTGAAAGTGTTATTTCGCCTTTGTTTTCTATGTTTTTATCTCTGCTTTGTAAGAAAACGCAATTGTTGTGTTGTGATATTATTTCTTTAGTTTCTTCTATGAATAATACTCTTTCGTGTGTGTCGAATAGTGATGTTAAAGCTGAAAGAAGTGTTGTTTTTCCTGTGCCTGTAGCGCCACTTATTAAGAATGATTTTTTGGATTCAACTATTTTTTTAATTATTTCTTTTGAGCTGTAATTTATGGTTTTACTGTTGAATAGTTCGTCAAATACTGGGACTATGTTGGTTTTTAATCTTAAGCTTATGCATGTTCCATTAGGGCTTATAGGGTCAAGTATTGCGTTGAATCTAATTCCGTTAGGTAATGTTCCATCAACTATAGGTACAGAATTGTCGAGCCGTTTTTCACATACTGAAGCCATTTTTATTGCTATTTCTTTTGCTTTTTCTTTTGATATTTGTATATTTGTTTTTTCCATTCCAGTATTTGTGTCTATCCAAATGTTTCCGTCATTATTTATCATGATGTCTGTTATTTTTGGGTTTTTTACAAGTTCGATTAGTGTTTCGTCTATGCCTGAAAACGTATTTTCACAGTGTTCAAAAAATTTGTATTTGTCTATAATGTTGTATTCATCGGAGTCTGAATTTATGGCTTCATGTAAGCTGTAGCCGTTTATTAGTTTATCGGCTATTGAAATAATTTTTTCTTTACTGTTAGTTAGTTGTGTTTTCATATTTGCATCCTAATCTTTGTAGCTATTTATAAAATAGTTATTTGCGCATAGCTTTTGTATAACTTAAGGTTTCTTTTATTTTGAAAAATTATTTTGTATTTGTTATTTTCGATTGTGTTTTTTGATAATTTTTCTATATTTATGTTTTTGTCTGTATTGTTTTTATCGGCGTAATTATATTGTTTTATATGTTTTAATAATGTGTTTTGAAGAGAATAGTTGTTTTGCTTGTTAATATATTTATAAATATTTAAAGAAATTTTTAATGCTTCACATATTTGTTTTATGTGTTGTGAATCTTTTTCAAATGTAATAATGCTGTTTATGTTTTTAGGTGTTATGAAATTTGTTTTGAATATTTTTTGTAAAATATTTAAATCTTTAACGCTATTTCCACTTATTAATATTGTATTGTATTTTTTGAATTGTTCGATAAAGCTACTTGAGAAAAAACCTGTATTTAATAATAGATAATCAAAATATGATAAGAGTGTTTCTAAATTTTTATTTTGAATATTAAAGTTTGTTATAAAATCTTCGTTGCATAGTATGTGTAAATTGCTGTTATCCATTTTACTGTTTGTAAATAATTTTTCCATATCGCAATTATTTATTGATTGTAAACAGTTTTTTATGGATACGCTTTGTTTGTTTGTTATGAAATTTTGAATTTCCTGTTCGTTAGAGAAGTCAAGTAATAAAACTTTTTTGTTCATTAATGATAAAAAATGTCCTATATCTAAAGATAAGTAAGATGAATAATTATTGTGATTGCTTGATGTAAATATTATTATTTTTTTGTCAAGTAGTGATTCTCTATTATTTATATATTGGTTCATGTTTTGTCTTTCTAATTTAGTTTATTTAATATTGGTAATGGTTTTTTATGCTATTTACATAGATTAGGAAATTTTTTTCATTGTCAGGTATTTGAAATATATTGTTTGCAGTTATGAAATTTTTGGTTATATGGATTTGATTATTGTTTTTAGCTAATTCTGTTTGCTCTTGAAATATTGATGATTCTTCTATGACTTGCCAGAAAATATTGTTACTGAAATAAATCGGTTTTATGTGTATTATTTCGTATGTTATTTTTTCATTTTGAAAGTTTATATTTCCTTGTATTATATTTTCAAATTGTTGTTTTGTATTTATGCTTATATTTATTTGTTTTTTTCTAACATTATGGCATGTTGGAATTTCTAGTAAACTGCATAAAATTTTTACACGTTCACATTTTTCACATGGTGTGCAACAAATGTTTATTAAAACTTTTCTTTGTGCTACTCATTTTTTCCTCCTTTAGTATTATGTGTTGTAAAATTATTATTCCAATATTTAAAATTATTGTGAGAAGTTTTTTGAAAAATGTGGATAACTTTATAAAAGTGGAAAAAAGAGGAATTGTTGTGCGTGCGAAGAATTTTTTGATATCTATTTTTCTCTTTATTCTATTTGTAAGTTTGTATTGGTGTTCAGTGAGAACTCAACAGGGGCAAATAATAGACGTATCAATTTTGTATGCGCATATAGATTACTCAAATATTCTTAAGATTTCTGCGTATACTTTGCTCACGAATGCTACTAAAATAATTGTTATTTGCGGAGTTGTAATAATAGTTTTGATAGGTGTTTTTAAAAAAGAGTATAAAAAAACTTTATTGGTAGTATTTTTGATATTGTTTTCTAATATTTGTACGCAAGTGTTTAAACATTTTATTTTTTCTTATCCTGATTTTTCTATAGTATATAGTTTTAAAAATTCGTATCCTTCAGGGCATGTGACTTTAATTGCTTCAGTTATGTTTGGTTTTATATTAATTATGCCTACATATTATAAAAATTTGATGAGATATATTTCTTTGATTTTTATCATATTATTTTCTGTAAGCGTGTGTGTAGCTTCGTGGCATAAAATATCTGATGTGGTTGGGTCTTTGCTTCTCACAACTGGTATTTATTTACTTTTTGTAAGTATTTTTACAGTTAATGTTGACAATAGTTTTCATAGTTTGAATGGAAAAATTTATAAGTATAAATACTCTTTGTGTTCTATTTTTTTGGGCGTGTTGTGTATTGTGGCTCTTTATTTTATTTATTTTGAAAGTCTAGAAGCTAATTCAAGAAATAGTGTACAATTTTTTGAAATTACTTCTTCTTTTGCGTTCAGCGTTCTTGCTGTATGTATAAAATTATTGTTAATTATTGGTGTAAGCTTTTGCGTAAATAATTTGGTTACAAGAGCTGGATTTTTGTTGAAAAATTTTGATGGAAAATAACTTTATAAATATTTTAGGCAACACGCCGATAGTGGTTGTTTTTAAAATCTATATGTAGAAATACATTATTGTGATTATTGTTGATAATTTGGCGGTTAAGTTTAAAGATGAATAACCAAACACACTATATATAGTGGTCGCTCTTTTCCTTCTACACAATATATTGTTGAAAAATGTTTATATTAGGTATAAAGTAATCAATGGAAAATGTTTTGAAAATTTTAGAAGGATGCAATATGAAAGACCAATGTGACGGTAAACCTAATATTACCGTAGATCCTGTTGATGCTATAGAAGAGTATTTAGATAAGACTGACTGGAGAGTCAATGCAAATGCTAATCAGGGTTATTCTCTAGGTGGCTTGATTCTAAATACTTCTGGAAAAATGATTGCTAATTACTGGCTATCACATATATATACTCCTGAAGAAGGACAAGCGCACCGAGATGGTGATATACATATTCACGATTTGGATATGTTCGCAGGATATTGTGCAGGTTGGTCGCTAAAAACATTATTGCAACAGGGATTCAATGGTGTAAGTGGCGCAATTGCATCCGCACCTCCTAAGCATCTTTCCTCAGCTGTTGGTCAAATTGTAAATTTTTTGGGAACGCTACAAAACGAATGGGCTGGCGCTCAAGCATTCTCTTCTTTTGACACGTATATGGCACCATATATTCGTTTGGACAATATGGAATATAAAGATGTTTTACAGTGCATACAGGAACTAATATATAATTTGAATGTTCCTAGCAGGTGGGGAACTCAAACACCATTTACAAACTTAACTTTTGACTGGACTTGCCCTGAAGATTTGAAAAATGAGCATCCATTTATTGGTGGTAGAGTATGTGAGTTTACTTATGGTGACCTTCAAAAAGAAATGGATATGATAAATCAGGCCTATATGGAAGTTATGACAGCAGGTGATGCTGATGGGCGTGTATTTACTTTCCCGATTCCGACATATAATATAACGAAAGATTTCAACTGGGAAAGCAAAAATGTTGATAAATTATTTGAAATGACAGCAAAATATGGATTGCCGTATTTTCAAAATTTCATTAATTCAGATCTTGATCCAGGTATGATACGTTCGATGTGTTGCAGACTACAGTTGGATTTGCGTGAGTTGTTGAAGCGTGGTAATGGTTTATTTGGTTCAGCTGAGCAAACAGGTTCAGTAGGTGTTGTAACAGTAAATATGGCTCGTTTGGGGTATGTGTATGCTAATGATGAAAAGGGCTTGATGAAGCGTTTGGATCATTTGTTGGATATTGCTAAGAGCACTTTGGAAAAGAAACGTGTAGTAATTCAAGAGCATATAGATAGTGGGCTTTTCCCGTTTACTAAACGTTATTTGGGAACACTGGATAATCACTTTTCCACTATAGGTGTAAATGGTATGAATGAAATGGTTCGTAATTTTACATCAGATGAACATGATATAACAGATGATTATGGACATAAGATGTCGGTCAGGATCCTAGATCATATAAGGGATAAAATGGTTCAATTCCAGGAAGAAACTGGTCATTTATATAATCTAGAAGCAACTCCGGCAGAGGGTACTACATATAGGTTTGCAAAAGAGGATGCTAAACGTTTCCCAACAATAATTCAGGCAGGAACAAAAGAGCAACCTTATTATACAAATTCTTCGCAGTTGCCAGTGGGTTATACTCAGGATCCGTTTGAAGCTTTGGAAAAGCAAGAAATTTTGCAGGGCAAATATACGGGTGGTACTGTGTTGCATCTATATATGGGTGAGAGAATTTCTTCATCGCATGTGTGTAAGGAAATAGTTAAGCGCGCTTTGACTAATTTCAAGATACCTTATATAACTATTACACCGACTTTTTCGATTTGTCCTACACACGGTTATTTGCCGGGTGAGCATAAAGTTTGTGAAAAGTGTGCGCAGATAAATCCTGATGAAGTGGTTGAATGTGAAGTATGGACAAGAGTTATGGGATATTTCAGGCCTGTTTCTTCATTCAATGTTGGTAAAAAGGGTGAATATGCTGAGCGTACTATGTTTACGGAAAGTAAGGCTGTAAAAGTTTTGGCAAGTTAAAATTTACTATTCAAGTGAGTGTTTTAGGCTTGTCCTAGGCACTCACTTTTTGGTGAAAAGACTAGAAAGGCGCGGTTGTGAATAAGAATTATGTGGCAAGTAAGGTTACAATGCAGTGTGGCAGTTGTCAAACCAGTACTTTGTCTTGTGCAAGCGCGAATGGAAGATTTGCGGATGAGGGTGTTCGTATGGTTAATGTTCCTGATTCTAGTGGAAAAGTATTTATACCGTGTTCTGCGCTTAGTAAAAAACCGATTAAAAGTATGAATGAGAAAAAAGGTAGAATTTTAGATCAGAATAATTTGGCTATTGCGGGAATGGTGCCTATGTCAACGGTTGATTGGCCTGGCAATTTGTGTTGTACTTTATTTTTGCAGGGATGCCCTTGGAGGTGTACGTATTGTCATAATTATGAAATTTTAGATCCTAAAACGCCTGGAAAAGTTCCTTTTAGTCATGTTGTGTCTTTTTTGGAGAAGAGAAAAAATCTTTTAGATGGCGTTGTTTTTTCTGGAGGTGAGGCAACGAGGCAAGAAGAGCTTCTTTTGGCAATAAAAACTGTGAAAGAAATGGGTTTTAAAATTGGGCTTCATACTGCTGGGATATATCCTAAAAAATTGCAGAAGTTGATTAATTATGTTGATTGGGTGGGAATAGATATAAAGGCTTTGCCTGAAGATTATTCACAAGTTGTAGGTAGGAATAATTCTGGTCAGAAGGCTTATGAAAGTTTGAGAATAGTTTTAGATGCTCAAGTGCCTTATGAAGTGCGTTTGACGATTTGTCCTGATTCTGTTACTAGTGATAGGGCTTTTGATATAGCTCAACGTTGTTTTAGTTTGGGTGTGAGGAATTTTGCTTTGCAACAGGCGAGAGATTTAGGTACGCGTGATGAGTTTGTTGCAGTTGCTAAAGGTTGGGATGAACAGTTTAATAGAATAGCTACAAAAATAGATGGTTTGAATTTTAATTCTTATGAAATAAGAGCCGCATAATTGTTAATGCAAAATTGTTAATGCAAAAATGAGTTATCCACAAATATTGAAAAAATAAAATTTCGTCTAATAAAGTTGTTACAATTATTTTGAATTTTATTTTAAGAGGGAAATTATGACGAAAAATGCTTTAGCAATGTTGGGTGATATATTGCGTTCTGAAAATATTGGTGATGAAGATTTTCAGCGCACTATAGGGCAAAATGCTTATGATCAATTTCAGTTGGAAAACCGTGTTCCAGCTTTGTTTGCTTTGAATAATCTTATTGATAATAAAAGTATTTTGTATAGATTTTTTATGTTGTGTGAAAAATTTGATAAAGAAAATTTGTTAAAGTTATTTGGTGATAAAATATTTTGTTATTTGTTAGAAAATGATTTTGTTGAAATTTGTGATGATAATATTGTAAAGCCTAATGTGTCTTTGGCATGTTATGATTTGAAATTGGAAAATTCTGTTGAAGTAGTATATGTATTTTCAGATGTAAAAAGGATTAATAATAATGTAAATCTTGTTGATGATTATGTTATGAGTATAGGTGGAGCATCAAAATCTTTAGCTAAAGCTATTATAAAAAATCCAAATTTTAGGCATTATTTTGTGGGTGCAAAATCTGAGAGTAAAGTATGCGGAGAAAATTTTAAAGATAGGCCTATTGCTGCTGATATTGGTTGTGGTTGTGGAGTGCAAGCATTGATTTTAGCTAAATTGGGTTATGAAACTTATGCAACGGATATTAGTGATAGAGCGTTATTGTATGCAAAGGTTAATTCTCAGGTAAATAATGTGAAAATTAATTTTTTGAAAGGTTCTTTTTTGGATCCTTTAGAAAAAATAGGTTTGAAATTTGATTTGATAATTTCTAATCCTCCTTTTGTTATTACACCGTCGGAATTACGTGAGGAACATAATTATGTTTATAGAGATGGTGGTATGGAAGGGGATTATTTGCTTGAGTATTTTATGGCAAATTTGCCTAAGTTTTTGAAAGAAAAAGGTGTGGCAATTTTTCTGGGGAATTTTGAAAATACTGATAATTTTTGGGTGGAAAAGTTAGATAAATATTTGCCTGATAATAGTGATGTTTGGATTTTGAAAAGGCAGGATTTGAACTGCGAACAATATATTAAAATGTGGATGGATGATAGTTTAAATTATTTTTCATGTCCTGAAGAGTATGAGAAAAATTATGCTATATGGTTGCGTGATTTTATGTTTAGGAAAGTAATATCTGTATCTTTTGCTTATTTTATATTGCAGAAGAATAGTGATGCTGTTTCAAAAAAGTGGGTTAAAGTTGAGGATGCTAGTTCGTATTTGCATCAGCCTGATGGGGAAAGTATTTTGAAAACTTTGGTGAATAAAGAAAATGTTAAAAAATGTAGTGATGATTTGTCGCTGTTATTTGCTGAAAAGTATGTTATGCCAAGTGATGTAACGCAGGAAAGGCATTATATTCCTGGTGTGGAAGATCCTTGTTTGATATATATGGTGCAGGGTGGAAATTTGGGGCGTAAGAAGGAGATTACTTCGTTGCAGGCGGGTTTTCTCGGTGCTTGTGATGGTACTCTTACGGCAAAACAAATTTGTGATGCGTTGACTTGTATATTGAATAGTCAAAATGGTGAGTTTGAAAAAATAGATTATGATAGTGTTGCTAGTGAAATGGAATTTTTTATAAAGGAAAGTATTATTGAGGGATTTTTAGATTTTACGTAAATATTTAAATGGAATACAATAATTTTATAAAAAATATGGTTTGATAAAACTAGGTGGTATATAAATTGTCAGGAAAAAAGCTTGTAATAGTTGAATCTCCAGCGAAAGCACGTACTATTTTGTCGTATTTGGGTGCAGGCTATGATGTTGAAGCGTCTGTAGGACATATTCGTGATTTACCACAACCTTCTGCTTTGCCTGAGAATATGAAAAAAGGGCCTTATGGTAAGTTTGCTGTAAATATAGAGGGGAATTTTGAGCCATATTATGTTGTAGCTGCTGATAAAAAGAAAAAAGTGGCTGAGTTGAAAAAAGCTTTGAAAGAGGCGGATGCTCTTTATTTAGCAACTGATGAGGACCGTGAAGGTGAAGCTATAGCGTGGCATTTGTTGCAAGTTTTGAAGCCTAAAATACCAGTTTATAGAATGGTTTTTCATGAAATAACTAAGGAAGCTATACAGCATGCTTTGAAAAATACGCGTGATATTAATGAGCATTTGGTGGATGCGCAGGAGACGCGTAGGATTTTGGACAGGCTGGTTGGATATGAAATTTCGCCGCTTCTTTGGAGGAAAATTAAGCCACGTATGTCGGCAGGTAGGGTGCAGTCTGTTGCGACGCGTCTTATTGTGGAGCGCGAAAAGGAGCGCATAGGTTTTCATTCGGCTAATTATTGTGGTTTGGAAAGTTCTCTTCAAGCTGATGGCATAAATTTTGTGTCTAAGCTGGTAAAGATAGATGGCATGAAGATTGCTACGGGTAAAGATTTTAGTGATAAAGGTGTTCTTACTGATAGTGCTGTAAAAAATAAAGTATATTTATTGGATAGTGATGGTGCTAAAAAAATAGCTACTTTGTTGGAAAATCAAAGTTTGACAGTGCAAGATATTGAAACTAAGCCATATACGAGGCATCCTGCTCCGCCTTTTACAACTTCTACTTTGCAACAAGAATCTTTACGTAAGTTAAATATGAATTCACGTGAAACGATGCGTGTTGCTCAGTATTTGTATGAAAATGGTTTTATAACTTATATGCGTACAGATTCTACTAATTTGTCAAATCAAGCTGTGAGGGCTGCTCAAATTCAAGCTAGTGATTTGTATGGCGCGCAGTCTGTGTCTGAAACGCCGAGAGTTTATGCTAAGAAAGCTAAAGGTGCTCAAGAAGCTCATGAGGCGATTAGGCCTGCTGGTGATAATTTTAAGACGCCTATGCAGGTGAAAGATAAGTTAAATAAGGCTGAGT
Source organism: uncultured Actinomyces sp. (assembly GCA_946998115.1). Classification (GTDB taxonomy): domain Bacteria; phylum Actinomycetota; class Actinomycetes; order Actinomycetales; family Actinomycetaceae; genus ZJ293. The sequence continues at coordinate 29,251 of CAMPYB010000016.1, forward strand.
ATGCGTTGTATGAGTTGATATGGAAGAGAACAATCGCTTCGCAAATGGTTGATGTTAAAGGTAGAACTAATACTATTGTTTTTGTGTCTAATGTTGATGGCAGAGAGTATGTTTTTACAGTTTCTGGTACTGTCATATATCAAAAGGGTTTTCTGAATGCTTATGAGGAAAGCAAGGATGCTTCCAGATATGATATGGATAATCACATTAAGGAATTGCCTGATCTTAAAGTGGGCGATAGTTTAGGCATTGAGGATGTGAAGATACTTGATCATACTACAACG
>CAMPYB010000017.1 GCA_946998115.1 uncultured Actinomyces sp.
CAAGCTCTATCACCTAAAAGCACTATGCAAAGAGGATATAGTATAACAACTGACACTCAAGGCATGATTATTAAAAGTTTGAAACAAGTAAACGAAAATCAAAATATAAACTTACATTTTTACGATGGTCACGCAAAAGCACAAATAAGGAAATAGAAGTAGTAGAATTTTCTAAAAAGCAAAAAATGAATAAACTCACAAGCAAAAGGAAGAAAAATGTCAAAAAACGATGAAAACACAACAGACACAACTGAACAATGTGACACTGCACAATCTCCTATTAATTCAACAGATAATTTGGAAACAAACTCCAATGATAACGTTCAAAAAAACACACTAAATTACGAACAAGCTCGTGAAGAATTAATAAATATTGTACGCACTTTAGAAACAGGCAATCTATCACTGCAACAATCTATGCAATTGTGGGAAAAAGGCGAAAAATTAGTTACAGAATGTAAAATATTATTAGAAAACTACCAAAAAACTATAGATGAAAAATTAAAAAATACTAAATCATAAGATTAAATAGCATTATGAAAAACACAAATAACATTGAAAAATCAAAAAAATCGCAACCATCTTATCACGCTCTAGTTGTAGGAGAAGCATTAGTTGACATATTCACTCCATACGAAGGTAAAACAATAAATGTTTGCGGAGGATCTCCAGCAAATGTTGCTTTAGGACTAGGCAGACTAGAAAGGCCCGTATATTTAGCAACTTGGATAGCTAAAGATTCAAACGGAAATTTCATAAAAAATCATTTAGAAGAAAGTGGCGTAAAACTAACTCTTGGGAGCGAAAATGCAGAATTTACTTCCACAGCAAAAGCAACTTTAGACAAAAATGGTAATGCTACATACGATTTTAATATTTCATGGCAACCAGTAAAGCCAATAAATCAACACCCTATAATATTACATGTAGGCTCAATAGGCGCTATATTACAATCAGGCAAGCAAACTGTTAAGCAAATAATTGAAGAATATAAAAATACAGCCACAATAACCTATGACCCTAATATTCGCCCGACGATTACAGACGACAGAAATAGCGTGTACAAAGAAATAATCAATCTTGCCACACAATCAGATATTTTAAAAGCTTCACATGAAGATATGCAATGGTTAGAACCTAATAAAACACACGTAGAATTTGCAGATTTTCTTATAAGCAAAGGCGTGAGTATAGTCGTCATAACTTTAGCTGAAAAAGGCGTTTGGGTAAAAACAAAATCGGGCATAACAAAAACATATCCTACTTCAGCAAAACATGTCGTTGACACTGTAGGAGCAGGAGATTCCTTCATGGCGGGAATAATTGACGGACTATGGTCGCAAGAATTATTAGGCAAAGTTGCTGCAGACAAATTAGCACAAATAAACGAACAACAGCTAGATTATATAATTAATCATGCATCTAAGATTGCAGCAATAACTATTTCACGCAAAGGAGCAAATCTACCATATCTTATTGATTTGAATATTTAGCAACATTTTTCATGCATAATTTTTTATTGCCCTACTTGCTAACCTTTATTCAGATTAATCTATGAACTTAGATTTTTGCATTTCATTTCTATTATAATAATTATTTACAATTATATTATTTCCCCATACGTCTTTGCCTTTTTGTAAAATCATAAAGTGCTATAAGAAAATCATCATAATTAAAATCTGGCCAGTTTTTCTGAGAAAAATATAATTCGCTTTTTGAACTTTGCCATAGTAAAAATCCTGAAAGCCTATACTCACCTGATGTACGTATAATCAAGTCGAGTGGAGAAAAAGGCAAATATAAGTATTTTTCAAATTCTTGTTCATCAAATTCTTCCATAAATTTTTTTTGCGTTATTGCTACATTTTCTTTTTGTTGAACATATTTTTTGAAAGCATCAACTATTTCCTGTCTACCATCATAAGCAATTGCTATATTAACCTTCATTTTTTTATTATTATCATACGCAATATCAGTAACATCCTTCTTTGCAGTTTCACTAGTTCTATTGAGTGTATTTTCCTTTTCGATTTCCAATAAACTATCACGAATTTGCATAGGTAACTTTTGTAATGCGCCTATAATTTTTACATCATATGCACGATTAGAAGATATTTTTTTAACAGTTCTTACAATAATGTCAAATAATGGCATTAATTCTTCAATTTTTCTACCTAAATTATCAGTAGAAAGCATCCACAACGTCACTGTATCTATATTAAATTTTTCGCACCAAAATAAAAATTTTATAACATTTGTTGCTCCTGCTTCATGACCTAAAGACACGTTTAATCGTTTAGATTTCGCCCAACGCCTATTACCATCTAGAATTACACCAAGATGCTTAGGTAATTGTTCTTGCTTACGCATTAAAACTTTTTCTATTTTATTTCTAAATAAAACTTTTATTGGTGAAAATAATAATTTTTTCAATAACAGCACATTTTATCCTTTTAATAAACTCAACATGTAAAAAATAATACATGATTATATAGCCATTTACTTCACAACATTACAACTTTAGATTTTATAACTAACAAATTTCATAAACTAATTTCTTACTATACTAAAGATAATAATGTACTATGTAATGATAAAGTGTATATGCCATAAAAAATAGGAGTGTGACATGTCTGAATCCACATGGCTAACACGCGAAGCTTATGACCGTTTAAAAAATGAGTTAGACAACAGAAAAGGTCCTTTGCGTGTAGAAATTGCAAACAAAATAGATGAAGCGCGTCAAGAAGGCGATTTGAAAGAAAATGGCGGATACCATGCAGCAAGAGAAGAACAAGGTTTAAATGAAGCACGTATAAATCAATTAGAAGAATTGCTTAGAAATTGTGAAGTTGGTGAAATCCCTGCTGACGATGGCATAGTTGAGCCGGGTATGGTTATAAAAGCTAAATTAGCTGGAAAACAAATATCTTTCCTTCTAGGTGCTAGAGAATCAGGCGAAGGACTAGACATTGATGTATATTCACCTGAAGCTCCGCTTGGAAAAGCAATTAATGGTAAAAAAATCGGTGATACTGTGCTTTATAAAGCACCAAATGGCAAAGAAATCAAAGTTGAAATTATAGACGCTAAACCATACAATGCGTAAATATAAACTTTTTCGCTATTTCAATTAGATTTCTATGCATTATTTTCAAATAATTTTTAATTATTTATTATTTAACAAATAGCAAATATTAAAATAAATTAGGGCTTGAAAAATCAAGCCCTATATTTTATTAAGTAAATTACATTATTGAAATAATATCTGTTACAAATACTAAAGTAGAATTACCTGGAATACCAGCTTGAGGAATACCATTTTCACCATAAGCCAATCTTGGCGGAATAATTAGTAAAACTCTTGATCCAACACGCTGTTCTAATAATCCTATATCCCAGCCTCTTATCAAATGACCCACACCAATTGGAGTTACTAAAGGTTTTCCGCGATCAAAAGAATTATCAAATTCTTTACCACCGAAAATTTGACCTAAATAATCAAAAGCAACTACTTGGCTCGGCTCTATAAACACACCTTTGCCTTCAGACAAAGTTTCTACAATAAGCTCATCCGGCACTTCATCAGTCAAAAATTCAATTTGAGGTTTTTCCCCAAAATCACCGGTAACTTTTACATATTTATTCATATATAACCTAACTTTTATTTTAGTTATTATTATCTAGGAAATAACTTATTAAACGTAAAATTTCCATATATAACCAAACTAATGTTACGACTAAACCGAAAGCAGCTGTCCAAGCGTATTTAGAAGAAATTCCGCTCTCAATACCTTTATTAATAAAATCAAAATCACTAATCAATGACATTGATGCTAGCAACACGGCAATGAGACCAATAACCACGCCTATAGGTAATCCGAATACTGTAATTCCTCGCAAGCCATCTCCGCCTAGAACACCAGTCATAGACAATATGAAACTTACGACTGCAAATACAAGATAAGAGACAATACCAATAATTAGAATTTTACTAAAAGTACCATTTACTCGTACAATTTTTGATTTATATAAAAATAGACATATCAAAAATGTGACAAAAGTTGCTAAAACTGCACTAGCTACGATTCCAGGAAATATTTTTTCAAATATTGCTGATATGCCACCTATAGCTAACCCTTCAAAAACAGCATACTCACTAATTAGAATTGGTGATGGTTCTTTTTTGAAAGAGTTCATTAATCCCAGAACAAGTCCGCCGACAACACCTACAGTAAGTAATAATGTTCCTTTATCGCTATTGAAAGCAAAAAACCAACTTACAGCTGATGCCACAAGCAAAATAGCGAATACAAAACCTGTTTTAATTAATACGTCATCTATAGTCAATCTATCAGCTTGTGCATTTGCTCGTTCAGGAGCATAATACTGTCCCATAGTTTGAGCATGATCTTGCACTCTTGTATAAGTTTCTTCTCTATTTTGTGTGTGCGCTTCAGAATAAGAAGATGAATCCGACACATTGTATCCAGGCATAGTCGGATATCCTGAAGGCGTTTTTTCTTTCACAGCAGTCGCAAAATTAGAATTTTGTGAAAAAATTGGATTCTGCATATGCATGTATCCTTTCAAATAGAACTTATTTAGATTGTAACAGTTTTTAGCAATATTAACACGATAAAATAAATTTTATATAAAATAAGTGCCACCCACATATATTGGCTTTTATGGGTTGACACTGAAAAGCACATCTACTTTCAACGAGAAAAAAAGCTTATGTATATATAATATTTTAAATATTAGTTAAAGTAATCGTTCTAAAGGATGATTTTAGGCGACATATAATACTTTAGCCGCATAAAATATTTATCAAAGCGTTTATGAATAACAGTCGGAGCGGAAATATGAAAAACATTGGTTCAATAAAAAATCTGCTATTTATAAACTTTTACTATTCTTTTTTTAAAAATCATGAATTACTCGCAAACTTACTAATAGTAAGCATATACATTATTTTTCATACGCCACAACTTATACAAGCCGCGCAAAGACCTGATGTTTCAACGAATTTATTACATTTTACTATAATAATAATTCTTTGTATGACTATATTGCTTTTTTTACGTAGCCAATATCCACGTTTTTGCCTATATAGCGCTCTTATAATACCTTTTATTTTATCTGCTATTGAGATCTTATTTATCACAAAGATAAAAACAAATATTGTACTTCCATTACTTCTATCTTCTTCAATATTAGATCCTGCAGCAATAGTTATATTTTTATACACTATAGGTAGAAAACTCCCTCTAAAAAGCGCATTATTACATTTAATTATCACTTCAATGGTAATTTTCACACTCGAACTTTTCACAAATAGATTTTCAAACGCTAATTATTCTCCAGTTATTATAAATATAACAATTTACACTATAGCTATACTCATCGGATCTACTTTGCAATTTCAGACTTCTAAAGTTCTACAATTAGAACAGCTCAACAAACAATTAGAATTAGAACGTAAGCAACATGAACAACTAACAATATCAGCTGAAAGAACACGTATTGCCCGCGAAATGCACGATATTGTCGCACATTCTCTCGCAATCGTGATAACAATGGCTGATGGTGCTGAAGCTATGATTGAAAAAAATCCTTCTCTAGCAAAACAAGCTATAAATCAGATTGGACAAACTGGAAGATCAGCTCTCCAAGAAACAAGAAGACTTGTTGGAATTTTACGTGAAAATACTGAAATCAACACTGAAGATATGAAAGAATTAATCGACAATTTGCACGCTGCTTCATCACGTAACAGTCAAGGCTCACAATTACTTGGAGGTTTGAAAAATAATCTCATTCAATCCGCAAAAGTTTCAAACTCTAAAGAAAAACTGAAAAATCAACTAAAATCACAAAAAAATAAAAAAGAGCTTTCTGCACAAATTCAACGCAAATATGATAATAGTACTATTGCAAATACATCTAATAGCATGAATGACGAAAATGGGCCTTTGCTAACTCCTCAACCTAATACACAAACTATAGAAATGCTAATCGATGAATTTAAAAATGCTGGTCTGCCTATTAAATACAATTACATAGGAGAAATCGTTGAAGACAATACTACTTTAGGACTTACTATTTACAGAATAATACAAGAATCTCTAACAAATATTTTACGCTATGCTCCTTTTTCACCTGAAGTTAAAGTAGATATTAACCGATTTAAAGGTGGCATGACTATAACTATTAAAAATAAAGCGGGAGCTAGCACATCGCTTATGAAAGGAAGCGGAAAAGGTATAATAGGTATGCGTGAACGTGTAGCAATATTCGATGGATATGTGCAAGCAGGACCAACACAAGAAGGCTGGGAAGTCAAAGCATATTTGCGCTTAGAAGATACGAAAGGAGAACCTAACACATGGACAGCACCAATATAAAGGTTCTTATAGCAGATGATCAGCCTTTAGTGCGCATGGGTTTTTCTATGGTTTTATCAGCACAAGACGGTATAAGTGTCGTCGGTGAAGCTGGTGATGGAAAAGAAGCTATAGACCAAGTTGCCAAACTCAATCCGGATATAGTCTTGATGGATGTACGCATGCCTAATATGAATGGCATAGATGCAACTGAAAAAATAGTCAAAAATTTTCCGAACACTAAAGTTCTAATGTTGACTACTTTCGATATTGAAGAGTATGCTTTCGCAGCTTTGAGAGTTGGAGCAAGCGGTTTCCTGTCTAAAGATGCACTCCCTGAACAGTTGATAGATTCAATAAAAGCAGTAGCCGCTGGTGACGCTACTATTTCACCTAAAATAACGAAAAAAATGTTGGAGCTTTTTGCTAATAAATTACCTCAACATAATGATGATACTTTGACTAAAAATGCTACAAATACTTTTTCCAATCAAAACAGCACAGTTAATGACAATTTAGAAGAAATCAATAACAATTTAAAAGGCTCACAAAATATCACGGATAATTCACAAATAAACAATGTTGAAAATTCTCTACAAATAAATGATGAAACTGCAAAAACAATAAATCATGATATTGGAAACATTGATAATCATAATATAACAAATAATAGCCTTGTTGCTGAACTAACTTCACGTGAAATACAAGTACTACAACTTGTTGCAAATGGTTATACAAATGCTGAAATAGCTCAAGAACTTTTTGTCTCTACACCTACAGTAAAAACACATGTTTCAAATATTCTTTCAAAATTAAATTTACGCGACCGAATTCAAGCAGTTATTTTTGCTTACGAAAATTCACTTTTAGACAATAAATAAATCGGCATAAGTATCATTTATATCTGATAAAAAAATTCATATTCTAAATCTATATTTTTATCGTGTATAATATTTGAAATATATATTACGAATTAAATATTTCGACTATTTTTTTGATTTTAATAAAATATTTATAAATATTTTTTTAAAAAACTTATCAAAAATAAATATGAAGACTATCATATTTAAAAGTAATATTTTTACAAAAATATATAAAAAAGGGGGTAAAAAACATGTTTGCTTGCAAAACGATTCACAAATCAGCAAGTTTTACAGATATCACTTCAAATAAAAAGTGCCCCCGATGGGATTCGAACCCATACTGGATCGATTTTAAGTCGACTGCCTCTACCGTTGGGCTACGGGGGCGCAATAAAATTGCTAACCCGAATATTTTATAATATTTTTTACATAAATGAAAGATATAAATCGAAAAAAAGTGAGTTGACAGATGGAAAATAATAAGTCGAAGAAAAAACGCCCATTACAAAATGGTATCATCAGACAATCTAAAAACGATTTAATTAGACCACGTTTTTACAAAACTTATTATGTGCCATCTTCTAAACCAAACTACAGATTCCATCATAGTGGTTTTGCATACAAATATTCACCAACAAATTTATTTCGTTCTCTTATATATAAAATTGGAGATGAAACTGTTGGAGGTATGCTACTAATAATTGCAGCAATAATAGCTCTTATAATAGCCAATTCACCTTACAGCGAAACTTACAATCAACTAATGCATATGAAAATAGGATTTGAAAATATATATTTAAACCTATCTATTTCGCATTGGGCTAACGACGCTATTTTAACTATATTTTTCTTCGTTGTAGGACTGGAATTAAAAACTGAATTTGTAACTGGAGCTCTGCGAGATCTGAAAGAAGCAAGCTTACCGATGCTAGCAGCAGTTTTTGGCATGGCAGGACCTGCAACTTTCTATGTAATCATACAATTGATTCTAAAATCACCTGAAACGTTACATGGCTGGGCAATACCAACTGCTACAGATATAGCTTTTGCTGTAGCTATACTTGGAATTTTTGGAAAAGGCATGCCACCAACTGCCAGAACTTTCTTACTCACATTAGCTGTAGTAGATGACTTATTAGCAATTATCGTTATAGCAGTTTTTTATTCCACAACCTTAAATTTCCTATCTTTAGGCACTTCTCTAGTATTTATAGCTATTTTTGCAATCCTAGTGCATTTGCGTAAAACTAAGTTTTACATACTAATACCTATAGCTATACTCTCATGGTATTTCATGCATTTGAGCGGAATACACGCAACAATCGCAGGTGTAGCACTTGGACTTGTAGTTCCTGCTAATTTCGATAAAGAAGGAAAACAGCTCACTCACGAGTGGTCGAAAATATTTAACATACTGTCTTCAGGAATTGCTTTACCAGTATTTGCATTTTGCGCGGCAGGTATAACTCTAGGAAATGAAGGAATTGCCGACGCTTTCAAGGATCCAGTATCAATTGGAATTATGATAGCTCTACCTGTTGGTAAATGTATAGGTGTTTGGGGTAGCGTTTATGTTTTAACAAAAACAACTCGTTTGCGTTTAGGAAACGGTATCGACTTGGCTGACATTTTCGCTATATCTTTGCTAACTGGTATAGGATTCACAGTTGCACTTCTAGTATCAGGACTTGCATTTGACGGTTCATTAGTTCACGTTGATCACGCAAAGCTTGCTGTACTTGTAGGAACACTTACTTCTTGCATACTCGGAACGCTAGCCTTACGCATTAGGCTCAGCCAACATAATAGAGGCAAAGTAAAAACGCGAAAATTAGTACGCATGAATTAAGTTCTCAGCTCTGTACAAACACTAGATACACGTACAGATAATTGAGAACTTATACAATAACATCACATATAGGAACAAGCCTTGTAAAGAAAAGCCTTGTAAGAATTCTATAAAATAAAAATAATATTTTCTCTGCACAATTTTTACTAAAAATAGTTTACCTCAAATTTATTGGGAGATTTTCTCCCAATAAATTCTTTAAATAATTCACACATATGAAAATATTCTTAAAATTATTTTTCAAATTTACATGACAAATGTGAAACGAGAGTTAAAACAATTTGTGCAATTATATTCAAAAATATCCATAATCCTAAAATTTCTAAAGCCATAGTTGAAAAAAAATTTTCTGGCAACATTTGTATCATCAAATCTGTCTCAGGATCTAAAATCCATAAATTATTACTAAAAAATAAATGATGAAATTGAATAAAAATTTTTGTGAAACCAAAAAATGTATAAAAAATTCCACCTATTATTACCAAAATATAATTACAAAAAATAATATTCCTAAATCGCAAACAAAAACTCTTAAAATTACTTGTTTTTATTTGCACTAAAAAAATCCAAACCAATAAAATTGCTAAAATAAATTGAAAAATATACATACTCAAAAATAGATTATAAACATCACGCATATGCAAGATTTCTTTTCTAGAAAAAATACCTACAAGCAAAGACTCACTGCCTGTTATAAGAAATTTAATAAGATTCCAAGCAATATTCACTAATTCATCAAAGCGTTTTCCTGTCACATATTCCGTATTATTATTAGAAAACTGTCTACAATAAAAATAAATATCAAAAGCTCTACATTCAATTGATATAAATAATGCACTCAAACTAAAAAAAATATACGCAAAAACTGCACATATTTTGTAACTTTTTACCTTAGAAAAGGTAGTCTTGGATAATCTCATAACAAAATTTTCATCAAATACTTATAACAACATTAAATTCCACAAATAGACATTACTATGCCATCTAAAATATCATTTTCACTAGTAATAACACCATTAAATTTTAATTTACCTGCACTATATAAACTACTAAAATATTTCAATATTTGGCGAAAAACGAGCGCTCCGCCACAAATCACATCAGCTCTTTTAGGATGTAAAAAGCCCATACAATCACGTTCAATTTTAGTAGAAAAAATAATTTCATCACAAGAAGCAATAGCCTGTTCAAAAGTCATAAAATTACCATGGATACGATGCGGATCATATTTATCTAATTTCAAAAAATTAGCTGTAACACATGTTATAGTACCAGCTACACCAATAAAAGAATCGATTTTAGAAAAATCAATTTCCTTATCAGCCTTTTCCACAAGTTTATCAATAAAATCACAAGCTGAAGCAACAGAAAAATCATTCACACCGTTTCGTAAAAATTTTTCACTAACACGAACACATCCCATATTTAAAGAAATAGACCTTTCAGGTATAGTCTTTCCACTTACGAACTCAGTAGAACCACCACCTAAATCAACAAGTAAAACATTAGATCCGTTTCCAGACGCATTATTATAAGAAAAATTAGGAAGCAAATTTTTCAAATTTTCACTTTCCAAAACCTTTTTCGCGCCAATAAATGACAAATATGCTTCTTGTTCACCAGAAATTATTTCTACATCAACACCTAGTATTTCTTTTACTCCCAGCAAAAACTCTTTTTTATTCTCTGCATCACGAGAAGCAGAAGTTGCAACAAATCTAATCTTTTCCACGTTATTTTCTTTACATATTGCAGCAAATTCGCGACATGCATCAAAAGTTCTATTTAAAGCTTGATGGCTAAAACGTCCAGTTTTATCCACATTTTCACCTAAACGCACAATTTTCATTACGCGTATAATATCTTTAACTCCAAATTTTGTGACTTGAGCAACCAATAACCGTATTGAATTAGTTCCACAATCAATACCTGCAACAATCATTTTTCCTCTTCAATGTTTACTTTATTTACACACATACATTTATTTTCATCCCAAAAACCACGTTTTATAAGCTCATCAAGAACCCAATCACCCATTGGATTCACTCCCACGCCAACACTAAAAGTGTGCGCAAGTAACGCGTGCAAACATTTAACGCGAGTAGGCATTCCTCCTGCTGAAACATTTTTTATTTCATCAACTTCGCCTAAAGCATTCCTTCTGGAAATATAATCTTCATGAGCTTTCAAATATTTTATTTGCAAATCCTCGTCTTGCTTCAAAATCTCATTCATTTTCTCCATAAATTTTTCAGCCTCAAGCACAGAGCAACCTTTCACCGCCGCCGGATGCGTCAAATAAAAAACTGTCGGGAATGGGCTTCCATCATCTAACCTCGGCGAAGTCATTACTGTAATTGGTTTCCCACATTTACACCTAGCTGGTATTGCTTTTACTCCTCTAGGGAATCTATCCAATTGTATTCGCAAAGTTTCCATATCTTTTTCAGTAACAATATTATTTAGACCAGTATTTTCTATATGGTTCATTTTTTATCTTTCATTACTAGATTAATTAAACAGGTTAACAAGCATTCAATTATTATCATCTTTTTGACTTTTCAGGTAAATTATTTTTAGCAGATTTACCAGAAGTCGGTTTTTTAGATTCAGATTTATTCATTCCGGACTCATTTACATCAGTTTTATCATCTTTCAACTTAGTATGTTTACTTGATTTTTTTATTTTAGAAATATTTTTTTGATTTTTTTGCTCTTCAATGCTTTTTATAGAATCGTAAAGCAAATTAAACCAAGGCTTACGTGGCGCTTTTTCAATAAAACTAGACTTTGGGCGAACTTTAGTAACAGTTTGAGGATCTACAACTATATAAGTCGTTTCCCCTTTTTTAACATACCCTAAACGTTGCCTAGCTTGATCAGCAATAATCGACGGATTTGATAATTCTTTCAGTTTCTTTTTCAAATGCTGATTATGTTTTCTAGTCTGCTCAATTTGTGTCTGTATTTTTTGCATTTCTCTAGACTGCACAACCCATGCTTTTATAGTTGGAGCCATAAACACTAAACACACTGCAATAATTAAAAGCACAGATACAAGCAAAAGCATTCTATGCGATGAACCTTTTTGAGTAACTTTTATAGAAGTCTTGCGCAATCCTAAAAAAGATCGCTCAGACTGAATCTTTTCAGGCGATGAAGCATTGTTATAAGTCTTACGAACCCTGTGATGGCGTATAAAATTTTCATTTTCAGTCAAATTTTCAAAATTTTTTACCTTCGCATTTGGATTATTAATTTTTTTAACACTTTTTATGAATTTATCTTTTTCTATTTTAGGAGCAACATATAACTGTTCCTTGTTGTCTTCGCTCTCAAAAGGGGCTCTAAAATTAGCTGAATTTTTCTTACTATTAGCTTTTTCAGTAATATTATCAGTTGAAACACTTTCTGCTTTAGAAGATTTATAAATATTTAAATATTTTTTATTCTTTAATAATTTATTTACATCTATTTTCTTTTGAAACCAATTTTTTCTACTATCTTGCATATTAGATGTAGAATCTTGATTATTCTTTTTACTTTCGGAATTTTTATTAAATATTTGTTTTGTGCTTTGATCATTATATTTTTGTAAATCATCATTATGTAAATCAGCTTTATTTTTATGCATAAAATTATTTAAAGCACTATTTATTTGCCACTTTTTTGTTTTTTTCTTCTCAGAACTATGCTGACTAGAAGATTCAGAAACCTCACTATTTTTGTTGTCAGAAAACTTTTTATACACGTACTCATCACGTTTGGAAATTCCAGGATCATCAAAAGAACCTGAATAGTTATTAACGTGTGGACGCTTCATTATAGTAATTCCTCATCACATATAGTCGATCAAACTGTAATTAAAAATTAAATGTATTCACTAGCTTTTAATGTTAAAAAATTATTAATCGACAAATATATCGATTAAATAAAACACTCACATATAAATATAGTTTTAAAAACTGTGGTAGTAAATAAAATTACTACCACTAATAGTTTTATTTAAAATTTAAACCGAGGAAAAGCACTATACCCTGCATAATTGCCTGCTTCAGACAATTCTTCTTCTATCCTCAAAAGTTGATTGTATTTACATATTCTTTCACCACGAGCTGGGGCGCCTGTTTTTATTTGTCCTGAATTTGTAGCAACAGACAAATCCGCAATGAAAGTATCTTCAGTCTCACCACTGCGATGTGAAGTCATAGTGGAATATCCTGCCAAGTGTGCCTGCTGAACAGCATCCAATGTTTCGCTCAAAGTACCTATCTGATTTACTTTCACTAGCATTGCGTTTGCGGCACCGATTTTTATTCCTTCTGCTAGACGTCTGCTATTTGTAACAAAGAGATCATCGCCAACAACCTGTACTTTGTCACCTATAGTTTTTGTCAACAAACTCCAAGCTTCCCACTCATCTTCTGACAAAGGATCTTCAATAGAAACTAAAGGATAATTAGATATCAATCCATCATAATATTCAACCATCTGATCAGTATTTTTTTCATCGCCTTCAAAATAATACTTTCCATTCTTGAAAAACTCAGTAGAAGCAACATCAAGAGCTAGCGCAACTTGAGACCCAGGAGTGTAACCAGCTTTATCGATAGCTGTCAAAATCAAGTCCAAAGCCTGCTTATTAGAATTCAGATTAGGAGCAAAGCCTCCTTCGTCACCCAAACCTGTGGAAAGATTAGAATTTTTAAGCACTGACTTCAAATTATGATAAATTTCACTACCCCAACGTAGAGCTTCTTTAAAACTAGTTGCCCCAATTGGCGCAATCATAAACTCTTGTATATCTACATTGGAATCAGCATGAGACCCACCATTTAGAATATTCATCATAGGAACTGGCAATCTATATGCATTAGGTCCACCAATATATCTAAATAAGGAAAGACCGCTTGAAGCAGCTGACGCATTAGCCACAGCAAGTGAAACACCTAAAATAGCATTAGCGCCAATTTTACTCTTATTTTCAGTACCATCTAATTCGCGCAAATAACTATCTATTAACCTTTGTTCAGTAGATTCCATTCCTTCAAGTTCAGATGCGAGAATTTCATTTACAGCCTCAACAGCGTTTTGAACACCTTTGCCTAAATATCTACTCGAATCACCATCACGTTTTTCTACAGCCTCGAAAGCACCAGTAGAAGCACCGGAAGGAACAGCTGAACGCGCAACTGTACCATCTTCCAAAACTATTTCAACCTCAACAGTAGGATTCCCCCTCGAATCCAATATTTCTCTAGCGCCTATTGCTTCAATACTTGCCATTATTTTCCCCTATTTAATCGCCGAAAAACATAGTGTGCAACCATTTTACTATTTTCTTCTGATATATAAAGTATTTGTAAAATATTTCTTTAATTTAAACCATTTCGTAATTTGTTTAATACAAAAAATCATATCTGAAATATTTCACAACTTAAAATATACTATTTTTGCTCAGGACGATTTTTAGATATACAAACACCGAAATCACGAGCTTTTCCAACACTAACATTATTTTTACCAGAAATATTCAAAAGTAAATTTAATAATTCTTCAATATAATCAGCAAACTCAAAATCAGTAATTTTACCACATGCGAAATCTTGTATTTGCTTAATAGGAATTAAAATAGTCCTTATTCCCGTTTTAATAACAGATTTAGGGAATAGCCTTTTTAAGCGCAACATACTTGACTCATCAAGAATAAGTGGCGCAATCTTTAAATATTTTCCCTGTAAGCCTATATGTTCAAGACCATATTTCAATGCAACAAATTTAACTTTTATTGTAGATAACAATCCTGAAATTTCATCACTATCTATAAATCCGAAACGATCTCGAAGCTCCAAAAGTACATCTTGTAATTCTTTAACATTCTTTACATTTGAAAATTTTTCGTACATTTCCAAACGATGATTTGCGCTAGGAATATATTTTTCAGGAAGCCTGCTATCGAAAGGAAGCTCTATTTTTATTTCAGCATTTGAAATATACTCACCTTTTAACGCACTAATCGTTTCACTAAGCATACGCATATAAAGATCAAATCCTACGCCCTCAATATGGCCAGATTGTTGCCCACCCAATAAATTACCAGCACCACGTATTTGTAAATCTTTCATAGCTACTTTTATTCCAGACCCTAATTGAGTATTAGTTGCTATAGTTTCCAAACGCTCATGTGCTGTTTGTGTCAAAGTTTTATTTTCACTATATAAAAAATATGCATAAGCTCTCTCAGATCCTCTACCCACTCTGCCACGTAACTGGTGAAGTTGAGATAATCCAAAATTTTCCGCTTTATCAATAATCAATGTATTTACATTAGGTATATCAAGACCCGTCTCAACTATAGTAGTACACACTAAAACATCATATTCACGATTCCAAAAATCGATTATTATTTTTTCTAAATGATGTTCATTCACTTGTCCGTGAGCTACAGCTACTTTTATTTCAGGCAAAAGACTTTGTATTTTTGACGCCACATTATCAATATCTTCCACTCTATTGTGAACATAAAAAACTTGACCGTCACGTAATATTTCTCTTTTTATTGCAGCAACAATTTGCGCATCCTTATATGCTCCAACATATGTAATTATAGGATAACGATCTTCTGGAGGTGTAGTTAGCATTGACATTTGCCTTATGCCTGTCATAGCCATTTCTAAGGTACGTGGTATAGGTGTAGCTGTCATAGATAAAACATCAATATTAGTTTTAAGTTGCTTCAAAGCTTCTTTATGTTCAACACCAAAACGTTGTTCTTCATCAATAACTATTAGCCCTAAATCTTTAAAAAATATTTGCCCAGTCAACAATTTATGTGTCCCTATAACAACATCAATTTTGCCTTCAGCTAAACCTTGAATTATTTGCTTAGTTTCCTTAGGCGAAGTAAATCTTGACAAGCAAGCAACTTTTATAGGAAAAGAAAGATATCTACTTTTGAAAGTTTCATAATGTTGACGAGCTAATAGAGTTGTTGGAACAAGTATTGCAACTTGTTTCCCGTCTTGAACAGCCTTGAATACTGCTCTTACTGCAACTTCTGTTTTGCCATAACCTACGTCGCCACATAGCAAACGATCCATAGGCATAGATTTTTCCATGTCATGTTTGATTTCATCTATAACTGTAAGTTGATCGTCAGTTTCAACATATTCAAAAGAATTTTCAAGTTCAGCTTGCCAAGGAGTGTCCTTAGAAAAAGCATATCCTTTAGCTTTAGATCTTTTTGCATATAATTGCACCAATTCCATTGTTATTTGACGTATGGCTTTGCGTGCTTTTTGTTTAGTTTTGCTCCAATCACTACCACCCATTTTGTTTACAGTAGGCACTCCACCGACATATTTACTTATTTGATCAAGACTATCTGTTGGAACAAAAAGCTGATCCGGTTTTCTGCCTCTACCTGACGGCGCATATTCTATTACTATGTACTCTCTATACTTGTCTTTTTGTACCTGTCTAGATGTTAATTCTATGAATTTTCCTATTCCATGATGATTATGTACAATAAAATCACCTTTTTTCAAAGATATAGGATCTATAGTTTTTTTGCTTTTGCGAATTTTTTGTGTTTTTAATTGATTGCGCTCATTTCGTGATATTTTACCAGTGATATCGTTTTGACCTATAAAAATTATTTGCCCAATTTCATACCCATTTTCACTTGGTAAAACTAAAATGTTTATTAAATTTTTTTTCGGATCTGGTAGTGGATTTGTAGCTATATCGTTTTCATGTAGAATTTTTTCAAGTGTTTTCAACTGTGTTTCACTTTGCACCGCTATAAATATGTATTTTCCTGCCTTTAACTTTTCATAAAGATCTTTTATTAAATAGTTGTAATTGGAATTATAATTATTGGTAGGTTTTACACATATTTCTATGTCTTCTTCCGTGTTTTCCCCTCGGCCTATTTGCCCTATATACCAATATGATGTTTTAGCTTTTTTATCTATTAATTCTTCTATTGTATAAAACGAAGAATCATTTATTTGTATAGGAGCTTGATCTTCATCTTTTACATGTTCCCAAGAAGCTTGCAAGAATTCATATGCTGTTTGTAAAAGTATCTCTTGATTTTTCCTCACTCTTTCTATATCTTGAAATATTATTATTGCATCATCATCTATTATTGAAGTTAAAGGTTTTTGTTTTTTACCAAATAATGTTGATAAGGATTCAAATCCTTGAGAATATATTCCATTTTCTATTTTTTCCAACATTGAGCAAATACTCGGATATTCTTGTTTATATTGGCAAGCGAGTGTCTTTATTTCCTCATCAATCAATAATTCTCTGCATGGATGTATAGTTATTGTTTTAACAGATTTTTTTATAGTGCGTTGATTTTCTGCAGAAAAATATTCTAAACTGTCTATTTCGTCACCGAAAAATTCTATTCTAACAGGATGATCAAGCGTTGGTTCAAAAATATCAATTATTCCACCGTGAACAGCATAATCACCTCTAGTTGTAACTGTTTCAACTCTGTTATATCCAAAATCATTTAAATCTTTTTTTATTTTTTCAAAATCTGTTTCAGCATTTATTTCTATATTTATTTTTTTAAATCTTTTTTCATCAAAAATTATTGGTTGCAAAAACGATCTCGTGGAAGTTACTAAAACTTTTATTTTTTCATTACTGCTAGTATTATCATTTTCATTATTATTGTGAATATTTTTTTTATTTTTATTTTCTACCAGCATACTTATCACTTTATTTCTTTGCGCCATTGTATCAATACGTGGCGAAAGTTTTTCATGTGGCAGAGTTTCCCAAGATGGGAGGAAATATGATTTTATACCGATTGTTTGCAAATAATTATTCACTAATATACCCGATTTACTATCGGGAGTTACAAGCACTATTTGTTTATCAATTCCTATTTCGTTTCGTGTTATTGATATATCTTTTGTATTTTTATCAGCTACTAAACATAGGGAAGATATAATTGCAGGTATTGTTTCGACAGATGATTTTATATTCAAGTTAATTGTGCGATTCGCGAAATCAAAAATGTTTTGCATACTATCCGTCTCAGATAGCAATTTTATATAATTTTTTATTTTTTCCACATTTATTTTTTCCGCATTTTCATCCTTTTGCGCTAATACACTATCAATATTTTTTTCATTTTGCATTTTTATTCCCTAAGCCCACTTAGATCATGGTTATTTGACATATATCTATTTATTATGTTGATTTGTGTGAAGCAAAAGTTGCGCTTTATCAAACCCAAGTGTAACAATATCTTCTACAGCATCAGCAGCTTCTATTATCGCTATTTTGCGAAATTCTTCATCTTTTTTATGAAAATTAGACAACACATAGTCAACTACTGCTGTTCTTCCTGGAGGGCGCCCTATACCATATCGAATTCTCATATAATTTTTTGTACCTATTGATTGAGAAATTGATTTTAAACCGTTATGCCCTCCTTCTCCTCCATTTGCTTTCATTTTGAGAGAAAATTTAGCTATATCCAATTCATCATGAATAACAATAATATTTTTAGCAGTAATATTATAAAATTTCATAAGCGCTTTTACAGGTCCACCTGACTCATTCATATAGCTACATGTTTTTGCCAATATTATTTTAGGAGAATCCAATCCAACACCTAATTTATATTCTGCAACAAGATTAGGTGTTTTATGCTGTTTAAATGTTACATTATTTTTCTTAGCAAGCTCATCAACTACCATATGTCCAGCATTATGCAAAGTATTAGCATATTTTTCGCCCGGATTTCCAAGTCCAACTACAATAAACGCTTTTTCCACAATCTCTCCACACTCATAGTATTTCTAACATCTTTTCGCGACTCGCAAATATTATTATAGACTCTTTTGTATTTTTTTTATTAGCTAATTATAAAATGTGAATAACTCAAACTCTTATATTTTTTTATGCACATTTGACATAAAATTTTCTATCCAAGACCAAATATTTTTCCAACTAGAATGTATAGGTTCTATCAAATCAAAGTGATCAGCTCTTGCATACACCTGTAAATCAACTCGGCCAATTATTTGTTTTTTGCGCACATAGTCTAAAGTGTGCTCAATAGATACTTCCGGATCAGCTGTTCCATGTACTAATAAAACAGGAGTATTATTTAAGTTATTACAACAAGGCGATGCTTTCTGTAAAAATTCAGCACTAGCATTTGTGCCGAAATATTTTTCAAAAGAAAATCATCCACCTATAGTTATATAAAATAAACAAACGCTATCTTGCACTTAAATGCTCAAACTATTATTGAATTACAAAAAAATACCTAAGGTGAAATCTCCACCCTAGGCATTTCAAATAAGCTTTTTATACTACAAACGCATAAGATCAACATGCAAAATATTACGAGTTACAGGATGAACTTGTAATTCTTGAATTCTTGTGTTGATTTCTTTACCTTCTAATTCTAAAGTAATTTCAGCTTTGCGATTATTTTTAGCAATCAAAAAAGTTTCATGTCCAGGCAAAAGTACATGTAAATTTTCTTCGCCTTTACCATATACAACTGCTGGTACTTCACCATTTGCACGTGCGCGACGTGCAAAGCCTTTACCAAAGTCTTCACGCAATTTTACTACTAGCTTTTCAGCCATGAGATTTCTCCTTTATTATTAACATCACATGGCCTCGGTTGGACGCAAAAGCGGCCACGTCGATAACGGAAACATTTTCCCTCGCCGAGGCTTATTACAGTTTATCAATTCAAAATTTTTATGCAATATTTTTTATAAGTTTCACATGAAACATTTAAAATAACAAAAATAATTCAGCGTTGAAACAAAATTATTATCATTATTTTACATAATAATATTGCACAAAAGCCAAATACTATTCGCCGAAAATACCTGTAACTGAACCATCTTCAAATACCTCATGAATAGCTTTTGCAAGCAAAGGAGCTATAGGAAGAATAGTTAAATTTTCAAAGCGTTTCTTATCAATTATAGGCAATGTATCAGTTACAATGACTTCTTTAGCTCCACAGTTTTCCAAACGCTCAACCGCAGGATAAGATAAAATTCCATGTGTCGCAGCAATAATAACTTCAGATGCGCCATTATCTAATAAAATCTTTGAAGCTTGAGCGATAGTTCCACCCGTGTCGATCATATCGTCAACAAGCACACACTGACGCCCTTTTACATCACCTACAACACGATTAGCAACTGCCTTATTAGGAGAATTTATATCACGTGTTTTATGCACAAAAGCTAAAGGACAACCACCAAGCTTATTAGCCCATTTTTCTGCCACACGAATACGACCTGCGTCAGGCGAAACAACAGCAACATTATCTGGATCAACACGAGTTTTTACATAATCAATTAGCACAGGCATAGCCCACAAATGATCAACTGGACCATCAAAAAATCCCTGTTCTTGAGATGTATGCAAATCGATTGACATAAGCCTGTCAGCACCAGCAGTCTTGAAAAGATCAGCGATCAAGCGAGCAGAAATAGGTTCTCGACCTCTATGCTTCTTATCTTGACGAGCATAAGGATAAAAAGGCATTACTACCGTAATTCTTTTAGCTGATGCACGTTTCAATGCATCAACCATAAGTAATTGTTCAACAAGCCACTTGTTTATAGGATCAGTATGAGACTGCAACACGAAAACATCACAACCTCTAACGCTTTCAGTGAAACGCACATAAATTTCACCATTAGCAAAATCATATGCTGTGGTTTCAATTAACTCTATTCCTAGCTCTTTAGCAACATCTTCAGCTAACTGCGGGTGGGAACGTCCCGTGACCACAACAAGATGTTTTTCACCGGCACAAATCAATCCGGTCATTGTCTCATTCTCCTTTATTTATATTATTTTGCCTAGATTTTTTAGCAGCAATCGCTGCTGGTGTATCTGGTCGCTTCTTCTCAACCCATCCCTCTATTATTCTCTGATCCATGTCATTTACACTCAAAGATCCTGATGGCAAATCTTTTCGTATAACAGTACCGGCTCCTGTGTACACGCCATCTCCAATTGTAAGTGGCGCAACATACAAGTTATCTGAGCCTAAACGACAATGATCTCCAACGACTGTTTTATGTTTTGTAACTCCATCATAATTTACGAATACTGAAGCAGCACCAATATTTGTGTACTCGCCTATTTGCGCATCACCGACATAAGACAAATGCGGAACTTTCGATCCAGTCCCAATCGTAGAATTTTTAGTTTCAACAAATCCGCCGATTTTACCCTTATCTTTCAAATGTGTGCCTGGTCTCAAATAAGAATACGGTCCAACATTAGCATTACTACCAATAGATGAATCAATCGCAAATGTACGATTTACAACACTAGCACTTGCAACTTTAACATTTTTTAAATTAGTATCCGGGCCTATAACACTATCTGTAGCTATATAAGTAGAACCTTCAAGAATAGTATTAGGCAAAATAGTTACATCATTTTCAATAACTACACTACAATCAATCCATGTTGTCTGCGGATCAAAGATAGTTACACCTTCACGCATCCAATATTCGCATATACGCTTATTCTTTTCTTTTCGTAAACAGGAAAGTTGTACTCTATCATTGACACCTTGAGTTTGCATACTATCTTCTATTTTATAAGTAAATGCTCGAAAATTTGCCTTATAAGCTTTATTGACTAAATCAGTCAAATATACTTCATTTTGCGAATTACAACGTGATAAATCAGCTATTTCTTTCTTTATGAACTCTAAATCAAAAGCATATACTCCAGCGTTTATTTCAGTGATTTGCTTTATAGCTTCGCAAGCATCTTTTTCTTCAACAATACTATTAAAAACATTATTTTCTTTTACAATCCTGCCATAGCCGTAAGGGTTTTCAACATCTGTAGTAAGAACAGTTACTAAGGCACCATTTTTTTCATGCTCAGCGATAAGATTGCTTACAGTTTCAGCTTCCAACATTGGCACATCAGCACAAGTAACTATTATCGTTCCACGATCAGCTTCGATAGCATTCAACGCGCATTCAACAGCACGCCCAGTTCCAGGTATATCATCTTGCTCAACTATCAAAACATCATCATAATATTCTCTTAAATAAGATTCAACTTGCTCTTTTTCATGACGAATAACAGTTATTACATTTTGCGGTTTTAACTCTTTAGCCATATC
Source organism: uncultured Actinomyces sp. (assembly GCA_946998115.1). Classification (GTDB taxonomy): domain Bacteria; phylum Actinomycetota; class Actinomycetes; order Actinomycetales; family Actinomycetaceae; genus ZJ293. The sequence continues at coordinate 22,264 of CAMPYB010000017.1, forward strand.
TATAGCGAACCCCAACATTGTTTTACCGCATAAAGTGTGTAAAACTTTTGGCGTTTTTGACTTCATCCTAGTGCCACGACCTGCGGCTAAAACAACAACTGCAGTTAAACTATATGACATTTATAAATCCTTGCTGAAAATACTATATTAATATTACTTTATTATTATATCTTTTTAAATACTAAATATGGTTTAAAACATTATTAAAATCTTTTTCAGCAAATTTTGCTCATCTCTATATTAAATAATATAAAATTCTTAATTTGTTAAATAATATTTTCAATCAATTACATATAAAAATTGTTGTTTTTGAATTACTTTCTTTAAAAAATTAAAGCACTTTTCATTTTAAGCAAAAATATTTCTAAAACACCAAAAAATAAACTAACAGTATGCACAAAAAAATTAAAAAGAAAAGCTCCGCCTCCAGGACTCGAACCTAGACTAACGGTACCAAAAACCGGGGTGCTGCCATTACACTAAGGCGGAATAACTATAAAAGTATATAACATTTTTACAAAAATGCCAACTATTTTAATTCATAAAATATTATACGAGAATCAGCAAAGCTTATATTCACACCAAAAACATCACATAAATAGACACAACTCAACACACTATCAGATATAATACTTACAAGCATTTGATATTATTAGTTATTCCAAAAGCAAAAACAAAAGCAAATATAAATTCACATACATGCGACACAGCTTATTGTATCAACTCGCTTATTTCAAACCAACGATTTTCCAAGCTTTCACATTCAGCTTGTTTTTCTTTTAATTCTTTATCTATTTGAATAATCTCATCAAGCTTTTCACAGCTCGCAGAAAGTGCTGATAACTTTTCATTTAACAACGCAATACACGTTTGAATTTTTTCTATTTTACGCTCTAACGACGAAAGCTCTTTGTTATATTGGTGTATTTGCGCTCCAGATAATTTTCTAGCTCCAGAATTATCGTCATTTTCGTGAACATTTTTATTCTCACTAACAATTTGACGACTAGAATAATTTTCCTTGCTATTATCTGAAACAGATTTTTTATCACTACAATTTTTTATGCTTTCAAGTTTTTCTAAATATTCGTCCACACCTTTAGTTAGCATGGTAATTTTGCCTTGATCTACTAACATTTGATAGTCACTTACGCGCTCAAGCAAATAGCGATCATGAGAAACAACTATTAACGTAGTAGGAAAAGTATCTAGTATATCTTCCATTGAAGCTAAAGTATCAGTATCCAAATCATTAGTAGGCTCATCCAAAAGTAAAACATTAGGCTCACGCATTAAAATTCGCATAAATTGTAAACGTCTACGTTCACCTCCAGAAAGCTCACTTATACGCGTCCAAGCTCTAGATTTTGTAAATCCCAGTTTTTGCACAAATTGACTTGCTGATATTTCTTTACCATCCACAATTATACTATTTGAGATAATGCTCACAGCTTCTACAACTCTAAGATGTGCTACTTCATCAAGTTCATGAGTATCCTGAGATAAAACACCTATTTTTACAGTTTTACCAAACTTTACACACCCTATTTCAGGCTTCAAAACGCCCTCTATAAGATGCATTAAAGTTGATTTTCCTACACCATTAGCTCCCACGATGCCAATTCTGTCACCAGCAGAAAGCCTCCAAGTAATATTATCCAAAACAGGTTCATTACGCCCAAATCTAATTGTAACATTTTCAATATCAACTACGTCTTTGCCTAGACGAGCTGTAGTTAACTTAGCTAATTCTACTTTGTTACGCAAAGGGGGAACATCATCTATTAATGCTTGCGCTCTATCTATCCTAAATCTAGGTTTACTAGTTCTAGCAGGAGCACCACGTCTAAGCCAAGCTAACTCTTTTTTAAGCAAACTATTTCTTTTTTGATTCTCAACTTGTCTTTGCCGTTCTCTCTCAACTCTGGCTAAAATATAAGCAGCGTAGCTTCCTTCATAAAATTCCATACTGCCTGGCAGGATATCGTCTCCGTTACCAGCATCCATTCCTGGCACAACTTCCCAAATTTTAGTACAAACTGCATCTAGGAACCAGCGGTCATGTGTAACAACAACTAATGCTCCTTTTTTACCAGCAAACTTATTGTTTAAATACTCAGCTAACCATGTTATACCTATAATATCTAAATGGTTTGTCGGCTCATCTAGAAAAAGAACATCACTTTTTTGTGACAGCACTTTAGCCAAAGCTACTCGTCTTTTTTGTCCTCCTGAAAGAGTTGATAACTGGCTTTGTAAATCTATATCTTTTAGTAGCCCTTCATGGATTCGCCTTATTTGCGGGTCAGCCAACCATTCATGAGATTTTTCATCAGCTTTTTCGCCATGCACAACTTGAGAAACAGTAAGGTTATCATCTATTTTATCAATTTGTTCAAGTATAGATATAGTTGTAGAATTTGCAATTGTAACAGTTCCATCATCAGGCTTTTTCTTTTTTGCTAAAATTTTAAGTAGTGTACTTTTTCCTCCACCATTAGGTCCAAGTATCCCTATCTTGTCACCATCTTCTATTCCCAATGTTATATTTTGAAATAGTTTTCTTGAACCTGCTAAAGCCATAATATTTTGGCAACCCATTAAATGCATTTCATATTCCAACTTTATTGATTATTTTTATTATTATTTAGGATAGTCTAACATATTTAATTTTTCTTTAATATTTTTTATTTTTTCATACTTTATTTTATTTAGTACTTATTATATTATTTGGGAAAGTTTTTTATTCTCACATAAAAATATTTTAATGCAATATTAAATTTTATTTTTCGTAATAAATATTCTTGAAATATATTTTTCTATCTGCATATTTTTCTCAAGAAAATTTTTTATTTTTTCAGCTTCTACATAATTTGATGCAAGCATTACGCATGTGGGGCCTGATCCTGATATAAAAGATTTTAACGCTCCAGCTTTTTCGCCTTCTTGCAATATTGTATCTAAATATGGAAATATTTTTATGCTAGCTACTTGTAAATCATTATGTATATATTT